>DASUBK010000454.1:0-15035 GCA_035763305.1 Terriglobales bacterium
ATTCCGGCGAACCAGCCGGCACCGCGCTCCGGATCGCACGAGAGGCCGGGGACCAGCTCCAGCGCGGACACGCAAATCGACCTGAGCCCCCCGCCCGGGGATTCGGCGCATCCCGGCGCCGACACTAGCGGCGTGGGCGAATTCCACCCCTGGGACCCGCACCGCGCCGCCAAGGACATCGAGGTCGGAGACTTTTACTTCAAGCGCGCCAACTTCCGTGCCGCGGAAAGCCGTTACCGCGAGGCCCTGCAATTCAAGCCCAACGACGCGGAGGCGACCTTCAAGCTCGCGGAAACTCTCGACCGCGAGCACAATACCGCCGAGGCGAAGAGTTTCTACGAGCAGTACCTGAAGATCCTGCCCAGCGGTGAATTCGCGCCCAAGGCGGAGGAAGCGCTGCAGCGGCTCAAGCAGGCCCCCGGCGCGAGTCCTGACACGGCCAAGAAGTAGCGGCCAGCCTGCGGAGTTTCCCTCAGGGGCTAAAGCCCAAGTTTTGTGCGGCCTCTACGGCACGGCTGAAGCCGCGCCCTCCCGCGCAGCCAACAGCAGACCAGCGCCAGCCTTGGCGTTTCATCCCGGCGATGTTCGTGGCGGCTCTACTCGCCTCTTGACATACTATATCGTGTTACGTAATAGTATGCCGCAACGCGGAGAGCACCTGCCGCGAAGGAATGTGGGGACTATGAGCAAGCGCGACGTCACACCGCACCTGGGGATGAGCCCGGCGATGTTCCAGGTGCTGCTGGCCCTCTCCGACGGCGACAAGCACGGCTACGCCATCCTTAAGGAAATTCTGCGGCGCACCGGCGGCACGGTGCGGCTCAGCCCGGGGACTTTGTACGGGATCATCAACCGCCTGCTACAGGAAGGGCTGGTGGTGGAATCGCGGCAGCGGCCGGATCCCAGCCTCGACGACGAGCGCCGCCGCTACTACCACTTGACTGACTTCGGCCAGCAGGTGGCGCGGGCCGAGGCGGAACGGCTGGAATCGCTGGTGGAGCAGGCCCGGGCCAAGCGCCTGCTGCCCGGAACCGAGATCGCGTAACAGGGGTGAGGAGATGAACAAGAACCGCAGCGACCGCTTCTTTCGCTCGCTTTTGAAGCTGTATCCGCGCGAATTCCGCAGCGACTTTGGACCGGAGATGGAAGAGGTCTTCCGCGAGCAGAGGCACGACGCGGTGGGCGACGGGCGGGCCGGCATCGTGCGCTTGTGGGCGCAGGCGGTGAGCGACATTTTTCGCCTGGCGCCGCGGGAGCACTACGACATGCTGCGCCAGGACGTTTCCTTCGCCCTGCGCACCATGCGCAAGAACGCGCGCTTTACCGCGCTGACCGTGGTGGTGCTGGCGCTGGCGATCGGCGCGAACACGGCGATTTTCAGCCTGGTGCGGGGCATCCTGCTGCGGCCGATGCCGTGGGGCAACGACCGCCGCATCGTGGTGCTGCGCCAGTCGGCGCCGGGGAAGGCGCTGGAGGACGTCGGATTCTCCGCGCTCGAGGTCGCCGACTACCGCGCCCAGAGCCGCACCCTGGATGCCATCGCCGAGTACCACAACATGACCTTCACCCTGCTGGGGCATGGCGATCCCGAGCGCGTCAACACCGGCGTAGTGTCGTCCAGCTTCTTTTCGTCGCTGGGAGTGCGGCCCATCCTGGGGCGGGACCTGTCGCCGGAGGACGATCAGGACAACGCCAGCTCGGTGCTGATCCTGACCAACCGCTACTGGCGGCAGAGTTTCGGGGCGGATCCCAACGTGATCGGCAAGACCTTCGAGATGAACGGGCGCGTGCACACGGTGATCGGCGTGTTGCCGCCGCTGCCGGACGTGCCGGACAAAAACGACGTGTACATGAACGTGCCGTCGTGCCCGTTCCGCAGCTCGGCGCGCATGAAGTCGGACCGCAAGATGCGGATGCTGGCCGCGGTGGGCGTGCTGAAGCCGGGGGTCACGCTGGAGCAGGCCACCGCCGACCTGCAGACCATCGCCGCGCGGCTGCGGCAGCAGTATCCGGAGGTGTACACGCCGGATTTGCGCTTCACCGCGAGCGCCACCCAGTTCAGCACGATGCTGACCGAGCACGCGCGGCCGACGCTGCTGCTGTTGCTGGCGACGGCGGGGTTTGTTCTGCTGATTGCGTGCGCCAACGTTTCCAACCTGATCATCTCCCGCCAATTGCGGCGCGAGCGGGAGATCGCGGTGCGCTCGGCGCTGGGAGCGCGCGGCGCCCGCCTGCTGCGGCAACTGGTCACCGAGAGTGCGATTCTTTGTCTCATGGGCGGGGGCCTGGGCCTGGCGCTGGGCGCGGGACTGATGCGCCTGCTGGTCAGCTTCGCCTCGCGGCTCAGCCCGCTGGCCACCGAGGTCCGGCTCGATCCCTGGGTGCTGGGTTTTACCCTGGCGCTGTGTGTGCTGACCACGCTGCTGTTCGGGTCGCTGCCGGCGATGCCGTCGCGGCGCGAGCTGTGGCCGTCGCTGACGGAAAGCGCGGGCCTGCTGAACCTGGGACGCACCCGCCGCGGCTTGCGGCTGGCGCTGGTGACGGCGCAGGTGACGGCATCGGTAGTGCTCATCGTGGGCTCGGGCCTGATGCTGCGCAGCCTGATGAAGCTGAACCGGGTGAACGCCGGACTTCGCCCGGAGCGGGTCATCACCATGCAGGTGACGCTGGCGTTCAATACCTACAACTCGTCGCAGAAGGCGGCGCAGTTCTACCAGCAGGTGGTGGATCGGGTGCGCCACGAGCCGGGCGTGATCTCCGCCTCGCTGTCGCAGGCTCTGCCGCTGAACGATCAGCAGCAATCGGCCAGCAATATCCAACTTGAGGACCGGCCGCTGGAGCACGCTCCGACCTTCGACTTCATCGTGGTGGCCTCACAGTACTTCCGCACGCTGGACATTCCGCTGCTTGCCGGGCGCGAATTCAGCGACAGCGACAGCGACCATTACAAGGTCACGGTGCTGAGCCAGTCGTTCGCGAAGAAGCTCTGGCCGGGCGAAGATCCGATCGGGAAGCGAATTTCCTTCGACGGCGGCAAGACCTGGGTGACGGTGGTGGGCATCGCCGGCGACGTGCGCCAGCACGGCCTGAAGAGCGACTCCACCGATGCCGTCTACCGCCCGGAGTCGGAGTTGGGATACGGCAACCTGCGCTTGCTGGTGCGCACCGCGGGGCCGAACCCGGCGGCGCTGGCGCGGCTGCTGGTGGCCGATGTGCACTCCATCGATCCCAACCAGCCGGTCACCGATATCGCAACCCTGGACGAGGTGCGGGACGAATCGATTGCGGAGGCGCGGCTGATCACGCTGCTGCTGGCGTTGTTTTCCGGCCTTGCCCTGGTGATCACGGTAGCCGGCGTCGGCGGGGTGATCGCGCTGTCGGTGGCGCAACGCACCAACGAGATCGGCATCCGCATGGCCCTGGGCGCGAGCCGGGCCACGGTCGGCTGGATGGTGTTGCGCGAAGGCCTCACCATGGTGGGCTCAGGCCTGCTGCTGGGATTGGCGGGAGCCATGGTGACGACGCAGAGCATGAAATCCCTGCTGTTCGCGGTGCAGCCGAACGATCCGCCGACGCTGGCGCTGTCGTCGGTGTTGCTCATTTTCGCGGCGGTGCTCGCGTGCGTGATTCCGGCGCGCAAAGCGACGGCGATTGACCCGATGTCGGCACTGCGGCATTCGTGAGGCGATCATGGGTCGGAGAAGCTGTGCGACAAGTGTCTTCGCCGTGCTGTTGGCCGCGCTATCGGCAGGAGCGCAGATTCCTCCTCCCGGCCAGACGGCGGGACAACACTACAAAAACGTCCAGGTATTGAAGGACATTCCAGACGAAGAATTGATCGCGGCGATGGATTTCATCACCGGCGCACTGGGAGTAGAGTGCAGCTTCTGCCACGTTCGGGAGGGCGCGTTTCCCCAGGGATTCGAAAAAGACGACAAGAAGAACAAGCAGACGGCGCGCGAGATGATGAGAATGATGCGCCAGATCAACGACGCATCGTTCTCCGGGCGGACCGAGGTAACCTGCGCGAGTTGCCACAACGGCCACGCGCGTCCGCAATCCTACCCGCCGATCCTGACGGCCGAAGCAGCCGCCCAGCGCGTCCCTCCCGCGGAGGCAACGGCAGCCGATGCCAAGCTGCCCCCGGCGACGGATCTGTTCGCCCGTTGGGAGCAAGCGATCGGAGGAGATGCCGCGATCGCCAAGATTACCTCGCGTCACGTGGTGGTGCGGATTGCGGCCGCCGCGGGCGGGGCCACCATCGAGGCTTACTATCGCGCTCCCGACTTGTTCTTGCAGGAGGCCGGCGGGCGTAGCGTCGCCTTCAACGGCACCCTGGCATGGCGGTCGACGCCGCAAGGGCCGGAGGTACTCAACGGCATGGACGCCGACGACATCCATCTGGCCGGTCTGTTCTACCGCAATTTGCGGCCGAGCGAGGTGTACAGCGAGGCGCAGACGGTAGGGACGGACAAGATTTCCGGCAAAGACGCGTACGTGGTGCGCGCCGCGGTCAACGGCGGACGATACACCGACCTGCTGTATTTCGACCCGGCCACCGGTCTGCTCCTGCGCCGCACCACGCTGGCCCGAACGGCGCTCGGGCCGAGCGTGCAAAGCACCGACTTCGACAACTACCAGGAAGTGAATGGCGTGAAGTGGGCCATGGACACAACGGTTTCGAATTCGCTGGGCGCGCCACGCAAGTTGCACTTCGACAAAGTCGAATTCAACGTGCCGGTAGAAGCAGGGAGGTTCGCCATGCCAGCCGTGTCGGCGAGGAAGTGAGAAATACCTGACGCTCGACGGGTAGGGCCGGTTGCAGGCGGCAGACGAAGCAGCATTCTGTTGCCGCAGCCGGGCGCCGGCGAGACGCCCGCGGAAATAGCCGGCCTCCAGCCCGGCGCGACCCTCAGTGCTCGATGCGGACGAAAGTTCCCTTGGTCGCATCCACCGCGACGCGCAACTCCGGATTCTGCGAATCGCCGTAGAGCACGTGCCAGTAGAGGGAGTTGGCCTGCGGCTGCCAGTCGAGGACGTAGGTGACCGGCGTCTTGGGATTTTTCTTCAGCAGCTTGTCCCCGCCATGCTTCTGCGCCTCGTCAAAGGCCTTGTCGGAGTCCACCTTGAGGAAAGCAATATCGAAGATCAGGGTCGAGGTGTTGCTGGGGTTGTAAGTGTCTTCGACGTTGGAGGAAACGCCGTACGAGGGCGCATCGGGGTCGTGAGTGCCCGACCAGGTGAAGTTCTTCAGCCCGCGCCGGCTTGGCGAGGCGAAGCCCGCGAACCAGATTGGTGCTTTGCCGCCCTGGCCGTTGGCGTCCTTGAGGGTGCCGGACTGCTCGCGGTAGGGACGGGCATCGCCGGCCCACAGACGCGCGGTGGCGTACAACTGCTGGAAGGCCTCGCGTCCGGTCACGGTTTGCGTTGCCGGGGGCTTGGCCGGCGCGGCTTCGGGATTGGGCTTGGGGGCAGGGCCGCTGTTGCAGCCCGCCATGCCGGCGGCCAGGGCGGCTGCCAGCAGTGCGCTCGCGATCTTCGTCATCAGTGTCATCCTCGGTCGGTGTGCCACACCGGCGAACCCCGTATTTTAAACCGCGCCCGCTGCCTCTCCGCACGTATCGTGTCTGGTGCGGAAAAAATTAGTGTCGCCTGATTCGCCGCCACATCCAACTTGCCGATAACGGAAAAATTTTATGCCCGAGACGAATTCCTTTGCGCACTGGTCTCTTAAGACCGTTCCCTTGATGATCTCGGTTTGCACGCGGTGCGGGCATTTTGTTGCGGCGACGGCGGACAACCGATTGCTGGCGGTGGTGGACCGGGCGCACCAGTGCGCTACGGAATCGGCCGGCGACAACGCTACGCAGTAGTGGGGACTGCGGCGCTGGACGCCGCCCGACAGGCGAGGGCGCCTGTCGCTACGTGGGGCGTAACTATTCCAGGCCGTAGGCGCGGACCTTGTTCAGCAGGGTCTTGTAGGAAATGCCCAGGCGCTGGGCGGCGGCCGATTTGTTCCAGCGGCACTCGCGCAGCGTGGCCTCGATCTTGGCCTTCTCCACCGCCTTCACGGCCTGCGCGGAGACCTCGGGCAACGTTCCTCCCGCCTCGGCGGTGGCAGTGGCGCCGCGAACGTTGCTGGCCAGCGCGAGGTCGGCGGCGCGAATCTCGCCCTCGTTCAGTATGGAGGCGCGCTCCAGCGTGTTCTGCAGTTCGCGCACGTTTCCCGGCCAGGAATGGGCGCGCAGCGCGGCCACAGCGTCGGGCGCCAACTTCAGACCCGGCTTGCGCAACTCGCGGCGAAAGCGCTCCAGCATGTGCTCGGCGATGAGGGTTACGTCTTCGCCGCGCTCGCGCAGTGCGGGAATGCGAATCGGCACCACCGCCAGGCGGTAGTAGAGATCGCGACGAAACTCTCCCTGCTCGACGGCGTTCTCCAGGTCGCGATTGGTGGCGGCGATGACGCGCACATCCACTTGAATGGAACCGGAGCCGCCGAGGCGGTCGATCTGTCTCTCCTCCAGCACGCGCAGCAGCTTGCCTTGCGCGGTCAGCGGCAACTCTCCTACTTCGTCGAGGAAGACGGTGCCGCCGTCGGCGCTCTCGAAGCGGCCGGGCTTGCGGGCGTGGGCGCCGGTGTAGGCGCCGCGCTCGTGGCCGAAGAGTTCGTTTTCGATCAAGGTCTCGGGAATGGCGGCGCAATTCAGCGCGATGAAGGGTTTGCCGGCGCGCGTGCTGAGGGCATGGATGGCGCGCGCGAACAGTTCCTTGCCGGTGCCGCTTTCGCCCAGCAGCAAGACGGTGCTCTCGGTGGCGGCGATGCGCTGCATCTCGCGCGCGGCGGTCTGCAGGGCAGGGTGCTCGCCGACGATGCGGGGAAAGCCGAAACGGCGCGCGTACTCCTCCTTCAGCACCACATTCTCGCGCAGCAGATGCTGGCGTTCCAGGGCGCGCGCCAGCAGTTGCTTCAGGTAGTCGAGGTCGATGGGCTTCTGGATGAAATCGTAGGCGCCCTGGCGCATGGCCTCGACCGCTTCGGCGATGGAGCCGAAGGCGGTCATCAGGATGACGGGAGTGGCGGAATCGGCTTCCAGCGCGGCTTTCAGCACGTCCATGCCGGAGCCGCTGGGCAGCTTGAGGTCGGTGAGAACGGCGGAGAAGCGGCGGCGCGCCAGGCAGGTGAGCGCCACCTCGAGCGTGCCCGCTCCTTCGACCTCGTAGCCCATGCGGCCGATGGCGGTCAGCAGCATCTGGCGAAGTTCGGCGCGGTCCTCGACCAACAGGATGCTTTCCATCGCACACACGAAGCCCCCGGCAGCGAACCGGGGGCGGTCAGAAAATCCTTATTCGTAAACCGAGGAGGGGAAGCCTGCCTTGCGCGCCGCCTCCTGCATGTCGGCGAGCTTCTGCTTCGCCTTGTCGAGCGCGGCTTGCTTGGCCGCGATTTCGTCCTGTGTCTTCTTGCTCTGGTCCTGCCACGCCTTGGGATCGCGCAGGCTGTTGCCGGCGTCGGCGTAATAGTTGGCGACCTGCAGCTTGAACTCGCGCTGCGCGATGTCGAGTTCGCGGCCCAGGCGGGAAATCTCTTCCTTCTGCGAGGCGATCTGCGCGGTCATCGCCTTGGCGGCGGAATCCTTATCGCCGGCGGGAGCGGCGGGCTTGGCAGCGTCCTTATCGGCGTCGCTCTTGGCCTCGTCGGTCTTCTTGTCGGCATCGGCGGGAGCGGTGGCAGGCTCGCTCTGCGGCACCGACGGCATATCGTCGTTGGTCCAGACCTTGGCGGCCTTGGGGCGGTTGGAGGTTTTCTGCCGCCGCGCGACGTCGCCCAAAGACTGCGCGCTCGCGCTGATCGCCAGGAGTACCAGCGCCACCGCGATGGAAAGAAGTGCCCGCTTCATAAGCCCATCCTCTGTTCAGAGTTGCTGGCCTATTTTAGCGCCATTTTCCGCCGCTGCAGCCTCTTTCCGCTGCGGAAACGATAGGGTAAAGACCGTACCTGTACTGTCGCTACTGGCCGTGATGGCGCCGCCGTGCTGGGCCACGATGCGCTGCACCAGGGCCAGTCCCAGCCCGGTTCCCGCAGCCTTGGTGGTGAAAAAGGGAATGAAGATCTTGGCCAGTTGCTCGGGCGGGATGCCGCAGCCGTTGTCGCGCAGGGTGACCTGCACCGTGCCGTCTTCGCAGACCGCCCGGGCCTCCACGCGTGGGGCGGCATCAGCAGCGGCTTCGGCGCTGTTGCGCAGGAGGTTGGAAAAGGCCTGCTTCAGCGCGGTGGGATCGCCGTTCAGTTCGCGGGCATCGTCGGCCACGTCGAGGTGCAATTCGACGCCGCTGGCCTGAGCGCAGCCGGTCAACAGCTCGCGTAAGTCGATCGGCTGGCGGCGGATTTCCTGCGGCCGGGCGAATTGCAGGAACTCGGTGACGATGCGGCTGAGGGCGCCGATTTCCGTCTCGATGCGGGAGGCGAAGTCGTGCGCCTGCCCCTGGGTGTCGGCGGCCAGCATCTGCGCGTAGCCGGAGATGGTGGCCAGGGAATTCTTGAATTCGTGGGCGATGCCGGCGGACATCTCGCCCAGCGAGGCCATGTTTTCCTGCATGCGCAGCCGATGCGAGAGGCGGGAAATCTCGGTGAGGTCGGTGAGCAGGCAGGCGGCCCCGTTGGGCACCGGCGTCGCCGTCACCGCCAGCACCCGCGATTCGCCGGAGGGGGTGGAATATTCGACCACGGCCCGCGGCACCGCCGCGCCGCTGCGCAGGCAGGTTTCGATCATCTGGGGTAGGGAAATATCCATGCCCGTCTCGGCGAATTCCGATGCCGGGCGCACGCCGCGAAAGACGTGGCGCGCGTGCAGGTGGGAGATGGAGGCGTAGCCCAGCAACTGGCGCGCGGCGGCGTTCGCCTGTCGCACCAGCGACGAGGAGTCAAACAGCAGCACGCCGCTGGGCAGGTTGGAGAGCACGGCCGCGCTCAGGCTTTCGGAAGCCTCGGCGCGATCGGTGGCCTGCTGGCGCAAGCGCTGCAGTTCCTGCTCCTGCGAGCGCAACTGCGCGATCACGCCTTCGTAGGTGGCCAGGGCGAGGGTCTTCTCGGTGGTTTTCGCAGGCGTGGCCTCTTCGGTGATTTGCTGGCGCATGCGGCGCATCAGCCAGACGCCGAGGATGAAGGCGGCCACGGCGGCGATGAAGACCACCATCCCCTTAATCACCACCGGATTCGCCAGCAGGTTCACAGGTACAGTCCCCAATACCAGCGCAGCAGGGCGTTTCCGAAGAAGAGAGCGAGCATCGCCATGGCGCCGAGGAAGACGCCGAAGGGCAGCTCGTAGAAGCGGTACATGGTCTTGGCCGACTGCCAGGCGCGTTTGCGGGCCACGGCCGGGGTTTCGCGATTGCGCGCCATGCGCCGCCGGGTGCGCTTCATCCACACCGACAGCACGGTGACGATGCCGACCAGGGACCCGGCCAGGGAGGCGCCGAACATGGTGAACACCGTCAGCCGCAGGCCAAGGAACGATCCCACCATGGCCATCAGCTTGACGTCGCCGAAGCCCATGCCCTCGACGCCGCGGGCCCGCAGGTAGAGCACTCCCGCGCCGTAGATGAAGGAGGCGCCTACCACGGCGCCGGCCAGCGCGTCGGCCAAGGAGAGCAGGCGCCAGGAGGTCTCCAGCGGCAGCCGCACCATGCCGGGCAGAAGCAGGGTGAGCAGATCGTTTACGGGGACAAAGAGGCTGAAGAGCAGCCCGATGGCGAGGCCGCTCAGCGTCAGGCCGTCGGGCAGGAGGTGGTGCTCGGCGTCGGTGAAGATCAGTCCCAGCAGGAGGAAGCAGAGCGCGCAGTATTTCGCCGCCGAGAGCGTTACCCCAAAGCGCGCGTAGCAGGCGACGAACAGCAAGCCGGTCAGCACCTCGACCGCGAGATAACGCGGGGAGATCGGGGACTTACAGTGGCGGCAGCGGCCGCGCAGCACCAGCCAGCTCACGACGGGAACATTGTCGTACCAATGAATGGGGGTTTTGCAGGACGGGCAGGCGGAAGCGGGGGCGACGATGCTGGCGCGGGCAATCTCCGCGTCCAGCACGCGGATTTGATTGTCCAGCGCGCCGATTTGCAGTTCGCGGATGGCCTCGGCGGGCGCCTCTGTCCGGAGTTTTTCCCCTTGCTGGAGCAGATCGTGCTGCCGGTCGCGCAGCAGGATGCGCCGCGGCAGACGGTGAATGCAGACGTTCAGAAAGCTTCCGAACGCCAGCCCGAACACGAAAAAAGAAATGGCGAGGACTGGATCCATCGGCACCGCGGCCGCACCTTGGCGGGACAGCGCATTATAAGCGGCTCTCCCGCTCTCGACGGGTTACCAAAGGGGCGCACCGGCGGTGGCGCGTCGGCTACTCCTGCTTGGCGGTTTCCGGATCGACAGCCTTCTCGAAGCGCTGGATCAGCTTTTGCGCCGCGCTTTCCAGGTTTTCATCTTGCTTGTTCCTGCGGAAGGCTTCCTTGGCCTGCTCGGTTCCCGCCCACAGCACCGCCCGGGTATGCGAATCGCGCACTACCATCTTCACGTCGGAGGTAGGGACGCCGCTGCTGCGGGTGCTTTGCGGCTGGTTGCCGCCCACGATGTTGCGGCCGTTATAACCGGCGCGAACCCCGGTATCGCCCTTGTCCTTGTCTTTGTCCTTGTCGGGATCGTCGGGCGCCGAGATCTCCATGATCAGGTCGGCTTTGCCGGGATCGTCCACGACGATGTAGCGCCATCCCGTCATCGCGTTGGTGGCCAGGGTGAAGGGGATATCGTCGCCGCCGAGGTTCTTCAGATACATGGTGCGTGCCGCCTGCAGGCGCACGCGCGGCGAGACACTGATCGTCTTGGGCTTTTCCTCCGGCTCTTCCTGGGCGAAGGCGGCTCCCACCAGGGCACACGACAGCAAGGCCAAAATCACGATTCGCAGCAGATTGCGCATACCCCGATTATCCCACGCGGCGCAAGGGTTGCGGCCAATTTCAGGCGGCTAAGTGGCTATCGCGGACTTGGACAGAATGGATATTGCCGCCGCGCCTGCCTTAGCGGACGCTATACATGGAAGCTAAAAACTCATGGCGACGCAAGCGATGACTCGCGCTCCCCATCGGAGCTATGGCAACCCGGCAAAAGCGATCTTGTTGGGCGGCTCGATCGTCGGCATTCTCGACCTGGCGTATGCAATCCTGGTCTACAGCCCCAGGAACCCCATTCGCATCGGGCAGGCCATCGCCAGCGGTGTGCTGGGAGCACAATCCTACGAGGGAGGCCTTAAGAGTGCGGCCTTGGGAGTGGTGCTGCATTTTCTTATCGCCTTCATCTTCACCGCGATTTATTACCTCGCCAGCCGCCGCCTGCGCTTCTTAAGGGATCAGGCTGTTGTTGCAGGATTGATCTATGGGGCGCTGGTTTACCAGGCCATGCACTGGATCGTGCTGCCGCTCTCGGCGGTGCCTCCCGGGCACACGCCTTTCATCTATAAAGCGTTCGAATTTGTGGAGCACTGGTTTTTCGTGGGATTACCCATTTCGATGGCGGTGCGCCGCTACGACGAACGTCCTGAAACGAAGAATCCTTGAAACGCCGTCTTCGACCGCGGAAATCTTGCAATCGCTGCCGGCGAGGTTGACGTCCGGCGCGCCGGTCCGTATACTCGCGGCTTCGATGGCAGAAATCACCAACGCGATCCGCTCCGCGCGCTACATGGCCATGGCCATGTGTATGCACGCCATTCCGTGGAGCGCGTTGGAGCCCGTCAGCCAATAATCGGCAGCTGAACTCAATTTCCAGCGACCCACGGTCCGAGATCGTGGGTCGCGTTGTTTTTGCCCGCGGTTTCGTTCCCGGGTCGCTCCTACAAGGAGAGCATCGTGAGCGAGACCGCGAACTACCGCCTGGCGACCCTGGCCGTGCACGGCGGGCAGCAGCCCGACCCCACCACCAGGTCGCGCGCCGTTCCCATCTACCAGACCACCTCCTACGTCTTCGACAGCCCGGAGCATGCCGCGCGGCTGTTCGCGCTGCAGGAATTCGGCAACATCTACACCCGCATCATGAACCCCACGACCGACGTGCTGGAGAAGCGCGTAGCGGCGCTGGAAGGCGGCGTGGCGGCGCTGGCGGTGGCGTCGGGGCAGGCGGCGGAGACGCTGGCGATTACCACGCTGGCGGAGGCGGGCGACGAGATCGTCTCCACCACGTCGCTGTACGGCGGCACCTACAACCTGTTCCACTACACGCTGCCCAAGCTGGGCATCAAGGTGCGGTTCGTGGACGCCGAGGACTTTGACGGGCTGCGCGCGGCCATCCACGAGCGCACCAAGGCGGTGTATGCGGAGTCGCTGGGCAATCCCAAGCTCGACGTGCCCGATCTGGAGCGGATTGCCGCCATCGCCCACGAGAACGGGCTGCCGTTCATCGTGGACAACACCTGCGCCTCGCCGGCGTTGTGCCGTCCCATCGAGTGGGGCGCCGACATCATCATCGAGTCGGCGACCAAGTTCATCGGCGGGCACGGAAATTCCATCGGCGGCGTGATCGTGGACAGCGGGCGATTCGATTGGGCGGGCTCCGGCCGCTTTCCCTCGTTCACCCAGCCGGACCCTTCCTACCACGGCGTGGTCTACAGCGAGTCTTTCGGCCCGCTGGCCTTCATCCTCAAGGCGCGGGTGCAAGGCTTGCGCGACACCGGCGCGTGTCTTTCGCCCTTCAACGCGTTCCTGCTCCTGCAAGGCGCGGAGACGCTGCACTTGCGCATGCAGCGGCACTCCGACAACGCGCTGCAGGTGGCCAAGTTCCTGGCGCAGCATCCCGGCGTGGAGTGGGTGAACTATCCCGGGCTGTGGAGCAGCAAGTACTACAAGCGCACGCTGAAGTACCTGTCGCAGGGAGCGGGCGCGCTCATCACCTTCGGCGTGCGCGGCGGCTTCACAGCCGGCAAGAAGCTCATCGGATCGCTGAAGCTGTTCAGCCTGCTGGCCAACATCGGCGACTCCAAGTCGCTGGTCATCCATCCCGCCTCCACCACCCACCAGCAACTGGCGGAGGAGGAGCAGCGCGCCACCGGCGTAACTCCGGAACTGGTGCGGCTTTCGGTGGGAATCGAGGACGTGCAGGACATCGTCAGCGATTTGGAGCAGGCGCTGGCGAAGGTTGCGACCACGTCGACGGCGCCGCTGGCGGCGGCGGGAGATTAGCCATGAGCATTCATCCCGTACGCGAAGGCGATGTTCACCTGCCGAGCTTGGCGCTCGATGCCGGGGGCACGTTGCAGCCGGTGACGGTGCGCTTCGCCCAATACGGCGAGCTGCGCGGCGACAATGTCGTGCTGGTCTGTCACGCGCTCTCCGGCTCGGCGCGCGTCGGCGACTGGTGGCCGGAGATGTTCGACGGCCTCTTCGACCTGGAGCGCGATTGCGTTGTGGGCACCAACCTGCTCGGCTCCTGCTACGGCTCGACGGGGCCGGGGTCGCTGAATCCTGCTACCGGTCAGCGGTACGGCGCGGCGTTTCCCCTGGTCACCATTCGTGACGCGGTGCGCGCGCAGGCTGCGGCGCTGGAGCAGCTCGGCATCGAGCGCCTGCGGGTGGCGATGGGCGGCTCCATCGGCGGCATGCAGGCGCTACAGTGGGCAGTCGATTTTCCTCACCGCGTTGAACGATGTATTGCCGTCGGCGCGGCGCCTCTGGGGGCCATGGCCCTGGCGCTGAACCATTTGCAGCGGCAGGCGATTCGCCTCGATCCGTCGTGGCCGGACGGCGCCGCGGCCGACGGCATCGCACTCGCGCGCGCCATCGCCATGTGCTCCTACAAGTCGGCGGAGCTGTTCGAGGAGCGCTTCGGACGCAAGCCCAACCGCGCCGGCGACGATCCGTATTCTTCGATGGCCGGGCGCTTCGACGTGGCGGGGTACCTCGACCACCAGGGCGAGAAGTTTCGCCAACGTTTCGATGCCAACAGTTACATCGCAATTTCGAAGGCGATGGACAGCTTCGACTTGGCGCGTGGCTACGCGTCGGCAGTGGAGGCGCTGCGGCGTGTGACCGCGCAGGTGTTGCTGGTGGGAATTTCATCCGACTGGCTGTTTCCGGCGACAGACGTGCGTGGGTTGGCGCAGCGACTGCGCGAGGCAGGCGTGCGTTGCCGATACGCGGAACTGGAGACGAGTCACGGGCACGACGGGTTCCTCGCCGACATGCCGCAGCTGGCGCGGCTGATCCGCGACGCCTACGTCGGTACCGGCGCCCTCGAAAATCACGTAGGTACAGGCGCCCTCGCCTGTACTGCTCCGCAGCGGGCGAGTGATCCGCAACTGGCCGGTCGAGGTCGACCGGCCTCCACATCGGGAGGGGAGCCGTCGTTATCGTTCGAAAACATTGCAGGAGAGGCCAATGAAATCGCTGGTTGAGGGCGCGGCGGAGTGGGGTAATGCGACCGAAGCCGCGGGCCGGGCGCCCGCGGCAGCGAGTTGGGTGAAGTTGAGGACCGCCCCGGCGAGGGCGCCGGGGCCTACCTATTTCCGTTGAGTTTTTCCCAGCCGAGGGCGCCAGGGCCTACCTCATTTGGCATCGAGGTGTTCCCAGCCGAGGGCGGCCGGGGTACACCGGGATACCGCAGTGGTCAGGCGGTGCGCTGGAGGACCAACAAGGCCTGATCGTCGGCCTGCCTGGCGTTGCCGCGGAAATCAATCAGGTCCTTGATGCAGGCGGTGACGGCGGAGGCGGGCGTCAGCGCCGTGCACAGGCGGAAGAGATCGGCGAGGCGCTCGCTGCCGTACTCTTCATCGCGCGCATTGCGGGCTTCCGAGATGCCGTCGCTGTAAAGGACCAGCGTGTCGCCGGGTGACAACTGGACCCGAGTGGAATGGAAAGTCTGCTGGCGGAAGAGGCCGATGGGCGCGGCGGCGCCGTCGAGCGACTCCACGCCACCGTCCTGGCGGAAGAGCATGGGCTCGAGGTGACCGGCGTTGCACATTTCGACCTCGCCTTCGCGCGTGGCGCGGCCGAGGACGAGCGTGGCG
>DASUBK010000455.1:0-7536 GCA_035763305.1 Terriglobales bacterium
CAACCCGACAAAGGGCACCTTCACCGCGCTGGGCAGCGCCAACCCGGTGACCTACACGATCACCGTCAGCAACGCCGCCAAGACCTCGGGGGGCGCCTTCACCAGCCCGGCGGCAGGCGTCTTCCTTACGCTGGATGTGCCGGCCAGCTTCACCAAGGTGAGCACTTCGGGCACGGGATGGGATTGCAGCACTTTCCCGGTGTGTAACTACACGCAGAACCTGGGGACGTTCTCGTCGAGCGGGTCGCCGGGAAGCACCACGCTGACCGTCACCGGCTACTACAACGACGATCCCACCCTGAACCTGGCCGCGAGCCAGGGGTTCCTGGCCGGACAGGCGCCGGTAATGTTCGGCGCCACCGCCGGCAGCACTGACAATTCGGCGGTGCAGGACAGCGGCAATCCGTTCGTCGAGCAGAAGGTGGAAACCGATATTCAGCGGCTGGTGTCGGTCAACGTCAGCACCATCACGCCGAGCGTGACTACCACCCCGCTGAACAGCACCGTCAGCTACGACGTGAAGGTGGCCAACGCCGCCGGCATGAACCAGGCGACGCAGTTGAAGGTGAACGTGCAGTTGCCGTCCAACTTCATCAACGGCGCGCTGGACGCCGGCAACTCGACCGCGGGCTGGACGTGCGGGACGTTTACCGCGGGCTCGACCGTCACCTGCACGCAGAGTTCGGCGCTGGCGGGTGGAACGACGTTCGACCTGGTCTTCACCGGCCAGTACGACGATGCGAGCACGAACTTGACGAACAGCAACATGCCGGGCCAGGGCACGGCCACGGTAACGGCGACCCCGCTGGTCACGCAGGCGGTGGAGAAGAACCTCACCGACCTGGCGCCGGTATCGCAGGGCATCACGCTGGAGCGCCTGGTGCACTTGAGCGTGGCGCAAAGCAACGGCCTGCTCGGCAATCCGACCAACCTGGCGAACAGCGTCACCAACCAGATCCTGGTGAGCAACGCCGCGACCACCACGGTCAACGCGCAGCAGGTGGCGACCAACTCGGCGGTGGCGGTGAAGGTCAGCTGGGGCATCGATCCCACGGCGCAGACGGTCTTCAACGTCAACCCGACGGCGACCAACACCAACTCGCCGGGATGGACGTGCACCTATCCGACCGGTTCGGCGACGACGGTGAGCCCGGTGGTTTGCACCTACTCGGCGACGATTGCCAGCGGCGCCTCGGCGGCCCCGCTGAACATCATCGGCCAGTACTCCGACCTGATCACCGACACGCACATCACCGGCGGCATGGCCGCGGTGGCTGCGGTGGCGACGCTGGACCTGCAGAACGCGGACTTCGATCCCTCGTTCACCGCGACCTGGAACACCAGCACCAACATCCAGCGCAGCGTGCAACTCTCCATCCAGCAGCAGACGGCGACGATGGAGCCGGTGTCGCTGGGTACGCAGATCGGCTACGCGGTGGCGGTGGGGAATGCGGGAGGCTTGAACACCGCCGACAGCATCGCGGTGACCTTCAACCTGCCCAGCGGCTTCACCTACGCGAACAAGTTCAGCAGCCCGAACGGCGACTGGACGAACTGCGTCCTCAACGGCTCGGCACTGACTTGCACTCTGGATTCGCTGCAGTCGGGACGCACCTCGGACGCGGTGACCATCTTCGGCAGCTACTCCACCGGGCTGAACCTCTCCATGGCAGGCCAGACGCAGCTGACGGTGGCCGGCAACCTGGCGACCAGCGCGTCGCTGGACAGCGGCTCGCCGACGGTCAAGGCGTTCAGCGTCACCTCCACGGTGCAGCGCGCGGTTGATCTGACGGCGGCCGCCATCCCCGCTCCGGGCGTGGTGGGCGGCGCGGCGGTGCTGGGCGCCGCGGGAGGCGATCCGGCGGCCAACACGGTGACCTACACGGTCACGGTGAAGAACACGTCGGGCCTGGACGCCAGCGGCGGCAGCACGGCGGATCCTAACGCGGTCGAGATGACCTTCGCCGTGGACGCAGTCAACGGCGATCCGACGGTCCTCGGCTCGCTGGCGCCGCACTTCAAGACCACCAGCGTGCTGGTCAGCGGCAACACGGTGGCGGTCACTTGCGACTCCATCACCAAGCCCGGGCAGGTGTTCTGCAATTATCAGAACCAGCCGGCGAACTCGACCACGACCTTCACCATCAGCGGGCAGTTCGACGGTTCGGTGGTGCTGACCGGTTCGGCGTTGGCCAACGCGGCGGCCAAGGTCGTCTCCACCGACTCCTACGACGTGTCGCTGACCAACAACTCGGGCACGACGCAGGTGGCGGTGGTGGATACGCCGGCCAGCGGCATCACCAACCAGCACCCGACGGTGCTGTACACCACCACCGCGCCGCTGTCGCTGCGCTATGACAGCGTCACCACCGCCGGCATCACCACGCTGGCGATGTCGAACACGGCGCCGGCGAACTTCGTGCAGCCGTCCAACTCGCCGGTGGATTACACCTCGGTTGTGGCGCCGTACTTCAGCGCCGCCACCGACGCGACGTATCCGGTCGCGGCGAACGGCCTGGTCACCGCATGCGTGAACATCAATCCGGCGGGCTTCGCCAATCCGGAGCGAGTGCGCATCTTCGACCAGAAGGGCACGGACATCACCAACGCGCTGGCGCTGAGCGGCACGCCGGCGGTATGCGGCGCGACTCCGGTCGCGGCGCTGGCGCCGGGCTCTCCGCTGGGCTTCACCGTGCGCGAACCGGTATTGCACAAGCCGACGGCGCAGATGGTCACGCCCACGCAGGTGCTCACCGGCGGCTCGCACGGCGGCACCAGCAACCTGTTCACCATCAGCGCCGGCGGAACTGTCGATCCCGACTTCGGCCAGATCTGCAACGGCACACCGAGCGGCTCGGGCGCGGCGCAGTTCTGCGGCGATACCCTGACCTACGTCTTCAAGGGCCCGGTGGGCATGGGCATCAACCAGGCGGGCAGCTGGTCGCCGGACTTCTCCACCCTGACCGTGGTGGTGCCGGCGGTCAACGGCGCGCAAGGCACGCCGCCGTCGTTCACCGGAACGTTCCCGGTCGGCGTCAGTGCCGTGAACCTGACGGTCACCGACCAGACGGGGCAGTCGTCCTCGGCGTCGGTGAACGTGGCGCTCAACAGCTTCACTCTCGGCGGCAGCAGCGTCACCAGTGCGACCATCCTGGCGGGACAGTCGACGAGCTTCACCTTCTCGCCGACCGTTCTCATCAACGGCATCCAGTTGCCGGCCTCGTTCGGCGGCGACATGACGCTGACCTGCGACGGCAGCAGGGATTCCGACCACAGCTCGCTGGCGGCGAACCACATGGCCTGCACCATGTCGCCGAGCACCATCACCCAGGGGCAGTCGTCGCAGGTGCTGATCACCACCACCGGGCCGAACTTCAGCCGCTTGCGTCCGGCGGCGCCGGGGTCGCAGAGCCGTGAACTGGTAGCGGTTCTGGCCATCACGCTGTTCCCGGCCTTCGGCTTCGTGCTGTTGCCCAAGCGGCGCAGCCGCAAGGGCCTGCTGCTGCTGATCCTGCTGATCGCGGCCATGGCCATCTTCATGGTGGGTTGCGGCGGAGGCGCCACCGTGCAGCCGCCGGCCCAGAACATCCAGGCGCAGACGCCGGCGGGTACCTACACGATTACGGTGACCGGAACTGCGACTGGTGGTGTAGTAAGCACCAGCACTTTCACGGTCACGGTTCACTAGGCGCAGATCTTTGTGGGGGCGGCCCCGGCAACGGGCCGCGGATGGAAGGGAAACATGGGTTCCGAAGTCAAAGTCGGCAAGTACGAGATCATCTCCAAGCTGGGCGAGGGCGGGATGGGCGTGGTCTACAAGGCCAAGGACCCGCTCATCGATCGCGTGGTGGCGATCAAGAAGATGACCGGCACCTTCGCCGAGGACCCGGAGGCGCGCGAGCGCTTCCTGCGCGAGGCCCGCGCCGTCGGCCGCCTGCAGCACCCCAACATCGTCAGCATCTACGAGCTGGGCCTGGAAGACAATGCGCCGTTCATGGTGATGGAGTTTCTCGAGGGCCAGGGACTGGACAGAATTGTCACCACCCGCGCCCCGCTGACCCTGCTGCAGAAGCTCGACTACATGGTGCAAGTCTGCCAGGCGCTGCATTACGCGCACGAGCACGACATCGTGCACCGCGACGTAAAGCCGGCCAACGTCATCGTGCTCACCGGCGGGTCGCAGGTGAAGCTGGTGGACTTCGGCATCGCGCGCGCCGGCAGCTCGGGCATGACCCGCACCGGCATCGCCATCGGCACCACGTCGTACATGTCGCCGGAGCAGATCGAGGCCTCCCGCACCCTGGACCGCCGCAGCGACGTCTTTTCCGCCGGCGTGATGATGTACGAGATCCTGACCTACGAGCTTCCCTTCCCCGGGTCGGAACCGATCGCCATCGCCATCAAGATTTTGCGTGAGCCCTATCCGCCTCTTTCGGCCTACCTGCCGGAATATCCGCCGGAGCTGGACAACATCCTCGCCAAGGCGCTGGCCAAGGACCGCGACGAGCGCTATGCCACCGCCGAAGACTTCGCCTTCGAGCTGAACCACATCATCGAAGACCTGCGCAAGGACATGGTCGGGCAGAACATGGACGAGGCGCGCCAGAGCTTTGCCCGCATGGAGCTGGCCCGCTCGCGCGAGCTGCTCTCCCAGGTCCTCAAGGCCGAGCCGCAGCATACCGACGCGCGGCAGCTGATGCAGCAGGTACAGCAGCTCATCCAGAAACAGGAAAAGGTGGTCCAGGTCCGCGACTTCCGCATGGCAGCCGAGGCGGCCGTCGGCCAGGACCGCTACGAGGACGCGCTCGCCCTGATCGAGCAGGCCATCCGCCTGGACAAGACGGACCAGCAGTTGGCGCAATACCGCGAGCTGATCCTGCAGGGCATCCAGCGCAAGCAGGAGATCGACCAGAAGCTGGACCTGGCGGATTCGGCGGAGCAGGCGGAAGACCTCAAGACCGCGGAAGAGATGGTGGGCAAGGCGCTGGAACTGGATCCCACCGACACTCGCGCGCGCATGATGATGGCGGCGGTGAAGCGGCGCCTGGGGCAGGTCTCGCGCGAAACCGAACTCAAGCAGCTGGCCGAACTGGCCGAGGGAGACATCAAGTCGCACCGCTTCACCGGCGCGCACGACGTAATTCGCCGAATCGAGGCGCTGGACCCGGCGTACCCGGATATCGCCAGGCTGAAGGAGAAGGCGGTCGCCGAGCACACCCACGAACAGCAGCAGAACAAAATTGTCGACGAGTACCTCGGGAAAGCGAACAAGCTGATCGCCGACGGGCGCCTGCAGGAGGCGCTGGGCGCGATCGAGGCCGGACTGAAGAAGGCTCCGAATTCCAAGCGGCTGAACTCCACCGCCGAATTGCTGAAAGCGCAAATCAAGCAGGCCGCGGCCATGGCTGTGGACGCCGGCCGACCTCGACCGTCGACCGGGGCCAACCGCGCGACCACCTTCGCCACTACGCCGACCACCGGCGCCAACCGCGCTGCGCAAGCGGCCGGTGCGGCCGCGGCACCGGCACGGACTTCCGCAGCGCCCCGCCAGCCCATCTCGCATCCGGCGCCGGCGCCACCCGAGCCCAAGTCGAAGATGCCGCTGATCCTGGCGTTGTGCGCGGTGCTGGCCATCGGCGCCGGCGTAGGAGGCTATTTCGCCTTCCGCAAGGCGCCGGCGACCGCGGCAAGCACCAGCACCACCACGACGGGTGCGGTCTCGACGGGCCCGGGAACGATGCAAATCAACGCTACGCCATGGGCCACGCTGAAGTCGGTGACCGATTCCAGCGGCAAAGCCGTGGAAATTCCCGCGGACGAAGCGACGCCGGTTTTCCTGAAAGACCTGCCCTCCGGCACCTACGAGGTGGCGGTAGTGGGTCCCGACGGCAACACCACCCAGAGCAAGAAGATCACGGTCGAAGCGGGGCAGCCCGCCTTCGCCTATTTTGAATTCGAGAAAATCGATGCCAAGAAAATCGTGGATTCGTACTAGCTCGGATGGTCGCAGGGGTCTAAGTGGCACGGGTCCGTGTGGCACGGGTCTCCGACCCGTGATCCTCATGACCTTGGCGCTGATCTGCGCTCTGTGGCCGGCCCCTGTGCGCGCCCAGTCGAAGGACGACCTGCTGAAGCAGGCGCAGGCGGCGGAGCAGAAGGGCGACATCGAGGGCGCCTCCAACGCTTACTGTGAACTTGCCAAGCAGGACACCGCGACCTATGCGCCCCGCTGCCGGACCTACAGCAATCTGGTTTCGAAAGAGCGGGAAAACGACGCCGGGCGCATCAAGGATGGCAAAGCGGCGTTGGCCTCGGGAGACTTCGACACCGCCAAGCAGAAGTTTTCCGCCGTGAAGCTGGCGGAAAATAAAGCCACCGCGGCCGATTACCTGAACAACAAGATTCCCGCCGCCGAGAAAGCGGCGCAGGCCGCGCAGGCTGCCGCGCAACAACAGCAGCAGCAACAGGCGCAGCAGGCCATCGCCGGCAAGATCAGCCAGGCGCGCGACCTGTTCAACAGCAAGAACTATGAGGGCGCGAAGGCGGCGCTGGCCGGCGTCAACACGCCGGAAGCGCAGCAGTTGCTGACCCAGATCACGCAGGCGGAAAACAGCGCCAACCAGGCGTCGCAGACGCAGCAGCTCTACAACCAGAAGGTGAGCGAGGGCGACAGCCTGATGGCGCAGGGCAAATATAACGACGCGGAGAACGCTTACCGCGCCGCCGCCGGGATTCGGGGTTCGACGCCGGGCGATCTGCAAGCCAAGATCACCCAGGCCGAGGAGCGGGCGCGCTCCGCGCAGAACGGCAGCGTCTCCGGACAACTGCTCGACGAGGGCGGCAACGCGGTGTCGGGCGCCGTCATCATGCTCGACGGTCCGACGCGCGGCAGGACCACCACCGACCGCTCCGGCAACTATCGTTTCGCCAGCGTGGCGCCGGGTTCGTACACGCTGATCGCGACCAAGGCCGGCCGGAAGCTGGACAGCAAGCAGTTCAGCGTCGCAGCCAGCCAGCCGAGCGTGCAGGCGATGGTGGCCAAAGCCGCGCCCGCGGGCGGCGAAGACGCGGGGGATTCGCTGGTCAAGGCTATCGAGTTGTTCTACAGCGGCAAGCCGGACGATTTGCAGCAGGCGGAGTTGATGCTGACCGGCGCCGAGTTCAAGGGCAAGAAGCAGGGGTTGGCGGAGTTCTATCTGGGCGCGACTCGCCTGGCCCGCTATTACCTGGCCGGCGAAGGCAAGGACCAGCAGAGCATGTATCTGGACGCGCTGGACGCGTTTCGCCAGGCAAAGCGGATCGCCGGCTTCCAACCGCCCAGCGACATGATTTCACCCAAGATCCAGAAGGTGTACGCGCAGGCACGTTGAAGAACGTGTGGCCCGGGTCTCCGACCCGGGAACTCGGACCGCAGGCCCGAGCCACACGCGTGAGTTGGACTCCCAGGAGGTTACCGTGACGGGGAAACGGATCGCGTATTTTCTCTTGTTCGCCGTGGGGCTGCTGTTGCCGGCCGCAGGCTTCGCCCAGAACGCC
>DASUBK010000456.1:0-4836 GCA_035763305.1 Terriglobales bacterium
GGCGTCGAGTTCGCTGCCGACGCCGCCTTCGCTGATATCGAAGGAGCGGCCGGCGGCGGAAGCGGCGGCGCCCGGCCGATGGGAGCGCACGATTACCGGCGCGGAGAAGGGACGGCGGAGGGCGGCGCGGCGGCGCACGCGGGTCAGCAGTCCGCGCAGGACCTCGCCCAGCAGGCTCACCGCGCTGCCCTTGGACACAAAAGCATCGGCCACCGCGAGCTTGGGATCTTGCAGAAGCCGCTCCGGGGAACCGGTGTAGAAGACGATGGGCAGATCGGGTGTCATGCGGCGGAGGGCGGTAGCCACGGCGGCGCCATCCATCTCGGGCATGGCGTAATCGAGAACCGCGGCATCGAGGCGGCAGGCAGAGGCGATTTGCAGGGCTTGGGCACCGGAGGCGGCGGGAAGGACGGCAAAACCGCCCATTTCCAGCACGCGCGAGGTCATGGAGAGCACGGCGGGATCGTCGTCCACGCAAAGCACAGCAGGGGGATAGGCCATCGAGGGGGAAATCCTTCAGGGGAGTATTAGAAATAATACTACTAAAAGTGATATCCAGGCTATCGATAAGTAAACTAACAGACTAAGATTGGCGTCGCGTGGATTCGCCACGGCAAGGCTTCGATCTCCCGGCCGGGGCGGCCGGGGTACAGGGGCGCAGCGGATCCTAACGGAGCAAGAGCATGCGAGCAGGAAGAGAGAGCAGCCGCGAGCGATTGCAATTGGCGGCGCGAAGGCTGTACGCGGAAGTGGGGTTCGAGGCGACGACCACGGCGGCGATCGCGCGCGCGGCGGGCACCAGCCAGTCGCAGTTCGTGAAGCATTTCGGGGACAAGCAGGGAGTGCTGGCGGCCATCCTGGAGGGCGCCTGGGGAGAGTTGCTGAGCGCAGTGCGCCTGGCGACGGAGCGGGTGGAGGCGCCGCAGGACCGTTTCCGGCTGGCGCTGGATATGCTCCTGAGTTACCTGGCGCGGGAGCGGGAGTTCCGCGCCATCTGGCTGCGCGAAGGACTGCACCTGGCGCGGCGCGCGGGAGGTACGACGTACGCGGAGTTCCTGGCGCTGCTGGACGAGATTTTTCGGGAGATGCTGCTGGCGGGCGAACTGCTGCCGCACGTGAACACGCGGGCGCTGCGCTCGGGGGTGATGGGCGCGATGGCCAACATGCTCTACTACTCCGACGTTGTGGCCGAAACGGGAGCGGCGCTGCCGTTCTCCGAAGACGAGGTGCGGCACACGGTGCTCAGCTTCCTGGCGGGTTCCAAGGTGCAGGCGGAGCGAACGCCGGCGATGGCGGAACCGGCGGAGCCGCCGTGGGTGACCCGCTACATGGAACTGGCGGAGAAGGTGCTGGGGCCGGGAGGCAGGGCGTAGGGATTGCAGATTTCAGATTGAAGGCCGTTCAGCGATTGGTATTGCCGGCGTTGGAGGGCCAGGAGACGCCGAGGGCGTGGAGGTAGAGCCGGTCCTCGGGGGTAAGCTCGCACATGTCGAGGGCGGCGGCGAAGGCGTAGGTGACGGCGGCGTTGCGGGTCAGGCACCAGGGCTGGTGGCCGAAGATGCGGCCACAGTGCTCGCAGATGGAGCCGCCGCCCTCGCCGAGAGCGGATGATTTCGTGCGCCGGTCGCCGGGATTCATGGGGGAAGCATGGACGATTTTGACCCCGCGGCCTGTGAGCAAGGTCACGGGTTGGGGTGACGCCGGTGCTTACGTTGGTGACCCGTCCCTGCGGGACCCTGCGGGACGGTGGCGTGCCTCCGGCACTCGGAGAATCAGGATCGAGTTGCGGCGGGCGAGGGCTCCCGCCGCCTCTGCTTTGGAGTGGAACGTCAGGCAGCCCCGGCGAGGGCGCCGGGGCCTACCCATTCTCGGAGCGGGCGGGCGATAACCCTAGTCGCCGATGTAGCCCTGGGCTTTGAGGAGTTCGGCGTTGAGCAGGGCCGCGCCGGCGGCGCCGCGGATGGTGTTGTGCGACAGCACGGTGAACTTCCAGTCCAGGGTGCTGCAGGGCCGCAGGCGGCCGACGGTGGCGGTCATGCCGGCGCCGCGGTCCACGTCAAAGCGCGGCTGCGGGCGGTCGGGCGCGGTGTCGTAGAAGATGGGCTGCGGCGGCGCGCTGGGCAGCTTCAGCTCCTGCGGCGTGCTGCGGAAATCGTTCCAGGCGGCAATGATCTCGGCCGCGCCGACTTTCTTCTTCAACTTCACAAAGACCGATTCGGTGTGGCCGTCCTCCACCGCCACGCGATTGCACTGCGCGCTCATGGCGAAGGCGCCGGGCTGCACGGACGAGCCGTTGAGGCGACCTAACAGCTTCAGCGTTTCCTCCTCCATTTTTTCTTCTTCGTTCTTGATGAAGGGAATGACGTTGCCGAGGATGTCGAGCGAGGCGACGCCGGGATAGCCCGCGCCGCTGACCGCCTGCATGGTCACGGCGAAGACGGATTCGAGGCCGAAGTGCTTGTCCAGCGGCGCCAGGGCGATGACCAGGCCGATAGCGGAGCAGTTGGGATTGGTGACCATGAAGCCGCCGGAGTCGCGGCGCCACTGCTGGCGCTCGAGCAGTGGGACGTGGGCGGCGTTCACCTCGGGGATGACCAGGGGGACATCGGCCTGCATGCGGAAGGCGCTGGAATTGGAGATGACGGCGCAGCCGGCGGCGGCGAAGCGCGGCTCCAGTTCGCGGGCGATGTCGCTGTCGAGGGCGGCGAAGATGATCTTGGGGGCGCCGTCGGGAGAGGCGTCGGCGACTCTCATCTGCGCGACGCGCTCGGGCAGCGGCGTGCGCAGGCGCCAGCGGGCGGCTTGCGAGTAGGGCAGGCCGGCGGAGCGCTCGGAGGCGGCGAGCCAGGCGACCTCGAACCAGGGATGGTGTTCGAGCAACTGGATGAAGCGCTGGCCGACGACGCCGGTCGCGCCCAGAATTCCGACGGGAAGTTTGGTAGCCATCCTGGAGTCATTGTAAACAGGTTTCCCGATTCCGGTGGCACGCTGGGCGCGACAGGCGAAGGCGCTTTTGCTGCGTGGTTCCGGCGATAGGCGCGGTTTCACTCCGGCACCGCGTCGCATGAAACTCGAAACTTGAAAGCTGGAACGTCTCCGCCGGGTGCTATGTTCAGCTCGGAGTCACTGCTGCCTCAGAAGTGGGTACCGGTTGGGCAAGCCGGTCGGGGTCGACCGGCCTCCACCGTCCATGGGTTCACGGCGCAGGAGGTGCTTATGCCGGAGCTACGGCAGAACCGGTTCACCAAGGAGTGGGTGATCATCGCCACCGAACGCGCCAAGCGGCCGGAGGAACTGCGGAACAAGAAGGAGCGGCCGCCGCTGCCCAGGTACTCGGCGAAGTGCCCGTTCTGTCCGGGGAACGAGTCGCAGGCGCCGCCGGCGGTGATGGCGCACCCGTCCGAGCAGAACTGGCGGGTGCGGGTGGTGCCCAACAAATTTGCCGCGCTGGCGCGGGAAGGGGCGCCGGTGCGCTGCATCGAGCGCTGGCGGAGAAGGATGAACGGCGTCGGCATCCACGACGTGGTGGTGGAGACGCGCGACCACTCCCTGACCACGGCGCTGCTGCCGGTGGACAACCTGGCGGACGTGCTGCGCTGCTACCGCTCGCGCTACGTGGACATGAGCGCCGACCCGCGGATGACGCACGTGACCATCTTCAAGAACCACGGCGAGAATGCGGGCACCAGCCTGGAGCATCCGCACTCGCAGATCATCGCCACGCCGGTGATCTCGTCGCAGGTGCGCTACCGGCTGCATGAAGCGCTGCGGCACCACGACGAGTACGGCGAGTGCATGTTCTGCGTCGCCATCCAGGACGAACTGAAGGACCAGGAGCGCATCGTGGTGGAAAGCCAGCATTTCGTGGCGCTGGAGCCCTTCGCCTCGGCCACGCCGTTCGCGACTTACATCTACCCGCGGCGGCACATGGCGAGCTTCGGGGCGATCCAGGACGGAGAGATCGGCGATCTGGCCAAGGTGCTGAAGACAGTGCTGGCGAAGCTCTACGTGGGGCTGGACAATCCCGACTTCAACTACACCATCCGCAGCGCGCCGCACGAGAACGCCGGCGTGATGTACTACCACTGGTACCTGAGCATCATTCCGCGGCTGACGAGGGTGGCGGGCTTCGAGCTGGGATCGGGGATGTTCATCAACACCGTGCTGCCGGAGGCGGCGGCGGAGTTTCTGCGGAATGTAGAAGTGGAAAAGAGGGCGGCGGCAGATTGAGAAAAACCCAACGCAGAGGACACAGAGGACGCAGAGGATCACGGGTATGCAAACTTTCAAGATCACGGGTGAAATCGTGGATGCGGCAATGAAGGTGCATACAGCTCTCGGACCGGGATTGCTGGAGAGCGTCTATGAGGCTTGCCTCGCGTTCGAGCTTCGACAGCGCGGCCTGCGGGTACAGCAGCAAGTGCAGCTGCCTGTGCATTACTGCGGGCTTACGATCGAGGCGGGGTACCGAATGGATCTGCTGGTAGAAAACGCCGTCGTGGTAGAACTCAAGGCAATCGAGTCCATGCTCCCCATCCACAAAGCCCAACTGCTTTCTTATTTGCGGATGAGCGGCTATGAAGTGGGGCTGTTGTTGAATTTCAATGTCGTGCATCTGCGAAATGGCATAGAGAGAGTTATCAATAGCCGCACACCTGCCTCTTCGGACGCAGTAGCGATGAGAAACTGAGCTGCAGGGCATCCCGCATCTACTTTCGAGTAATTAATCAAAGGACCTCTGCGTCCTCTGGGTCCTCTGCGTTGGGTTTTTCTTTACGCCAGGTTTTCGCCATGGACGGCCTCACCGGCTTCGGCGGGGGTGAGGACGTTGGGGCC
>DASUBK010000457.1:0-2325 GCA_035763305.1 Terriglobales bacterium
GCCACCTCGTCCAGCAGGGGGACGGTACCGTCCAGTTCCTCCAGGACGGGGTTCTCCACCATCTCCGCGTTGATCATGTCCTTGAGCTCAAGTTTGTTGAGCGCCAGGACGCTGACCATCTGCACGAGCCCAGGGGTCAGAATCTGCTTCTGCGTGACCTTGAGATTCAGTCGTGGTTGCAGCAATACCAAGGAGTCAGCCTCTTCTTCCCCTGCTCAGATTAAATCCCGATTACCACCGCGCTACAAGTGCCGAACGTCACTTTTCGCGATCTAGGAGTCCATAGCGGACCGATGCTGCCGGCGTTTTTTCCAGGAGGGTCAAACCAAGGTAAAGCTCTCTCCTAGATAGACGCGCTTTACCTCCGGGTCGTTGCCGAGCTGCTCCGGAGTGCCGGTGCGGAAGATCCGCCCTTCGTTGATGATGTAGGCCCGGTCGGTCACCGACAGCGTTTCCCGCACGTTGTGGTCGGTGATCAGCACCCCGATGCCGCTGGCCTTCAGTTCCGAAATAATCTTTTGTAAGTCGAGAACCGCAATGGGATCGATTCCCGAAAACGGCTCGTCTAGCAGGATGAAGGTCGGCGCAATGCACAGCGCGCGCGCGATCTCCACCCGCCGCCTTTCGCCGCCGGAGAGCGCATAGCCGCGGTTGCGGCGGATGTGCCCCAGTCCCAGTTCGGCGATCAGCTTCTCCAGCTTCTCGCGGCGCTCGTGCCAGCTCAGCGGCTGGGCCTCCAGCACCGCCAGGATGTTCTCCTCCACCGTCAGCTTGCGGAACACCGACGGCTCCTGCGGCAAGTAGCTGATGCCGTAGTGCCGCGCCCGCAAGTACATGGGAACGCTGGTGATATCGTTCCCGTCCACCAGCACCCGCCCGGCGTCGGGCGGCGTCAGGCCCACGATCATATAAAACGTCGTGGTTTTCCCGGCGCCGTTAGGGCCAAGCAATCCAACGACTTCCGCCTGGTTGATGTGGAGGCTGACGGAGTTTACAACCCTGCGACCTCGGTACGATTTCGCGATCTCGTCGGTCGCCAGCGTCTGCATTTACTTCGCTACTCGTGTCTGAGTAACTGTGGGGGAAGACTTCCCTTCTACGAGAACTCTATCATCGTGGGTATAGAAGGTCAACGAATCGCCGGTTATTTTGCCGCGTTCGGCATCAAAAATGCTAGGAGTTCCGCCGGTCAGCGTAAACTTAGCCTCTGCAACAAGATACGAGAGCTGCTGCCCGGTCGCGCGGCGCTTGGCTTGCTGCACGATCACGTTTCCCGAGGCGACCACGCGATCCACCTGGCTGGGACCTCCGGCCGTACTATTCGGCCCATTTTGGGATTGGCCCCGTGGTTGCAGGAAGACGTCCATCTGCTCCGCCGCGATGGTGGCGTCGGCTCCCCGCACCGTAACCCCGCCGCTGAAATGGGCCTGCCGCTGCCCGTCGGAGTAGGTCAATTTCGCCGCCACCACGCTCAGCGGCGTCGTTTTGCCGCTTTTGTCCGTCTCCGTAAACACGGTCGTGACCTGCCGTGCCCCGCGCTGCGCGCCCCCGGCCACGATGGTCCTCTGGTTGCGGTCGAAGTCGATCTCCGGCGCCTCGACGATGTTGGCGCCCTGCCATAGCCTTGCGCCGCCGCTGAAGGCAGCCATCCCGCCCGCCTGCTGCAATTGCATGGCAGCCGCCGTGACGTGGATCGGGTCGGAGGTTGCCAGCAGCGCGCCCCCGGGCTGCGGTTTCATCTCGCTGTAGGTCGTTTTCACCTCGCCGCTGGCCTGTGCCTGCCCGCTGCGGCGGTTGAGCGTCATCGAGTTGGCGGTCGCAGTCATCCCGCCCTCCACTACGCGCGGTGAGCCGCTCAATTGCAGCAACGACGTGGATGGCGAGTAGCGCGCCTGCTGCGCCCAAACTTCGCGCGCCATCGCCGTGGCGGTCGCCGGCTCCTGGTAATGAAAGTTTCCGGTCTGCAGCAGCGCGGCGACGCCGCCGGTGGGGTTGAAGGTGGCCTCCATGCGATCGCTGGTGCTGGTTTTGTCCGGTTGCCCGGGCGCGGACGACACCACCTTGGCCTGCGGCATACCGATCACCCGGCTGAGGCGGTTGTTGCGATCGAAGGCCGCGTCGAAATGCTCGGCGGTCGCGACCGTTCTCATGTTCGCGCTCGCGCCGGCGTGGGAAATGACCTCCACCTGCGCCTTGCCCAGCGTGGTGGCGCGTTCCAGACGCTTGCCGCCGCTGACCCCGAAGTCGATGGCGTCGGAGACTATGCGCACCTCGTCGCCGCCGCCGGCCGGTTGCTGCTGCAGGGTCACCCCGTCGCTGGCTACC
>DASUBK010000458.1:0-6551 GCA_035763305.1 Terriglobales bacterium
CAAGTTCGGCGGGGATTTCAATTACATCCCGGTCACCGCGGATTTCACCGTTAACTTTGGCGGGGTTTACAACTTCAGCGCCTTGCCGGCGAGCCTGTTCCTACCCGCCACGGCGGCGAACGGTTCCTGCCCCGCGCTGCCCGCCGGACAGCTTTCGGTTTGCGTTCCCAACCCACTGAACCCCACCGGGCCGCCGCTGTACCAGGGCGCGACGCTGTCGGTGCCGGCGTTCTCTTCGTTGCAGGCGTACGGCATGGGCTTCCCGCACGACGTGACCCAGGGCGTGGGCAATCCGCACGACTCGTTTACCAACAAGACTATCGGAGCATTCCTGCAAGACACGTGGCGGCTGCGTTCCAACCTGACGCTGAATTACGGCGTGCGCTATGACGTCGAGTTCACGCCCACCTTCAACCCGATCACCGCGACCTCGGCGGCGGCGGAGAAGGCGCTGGGCATCCAGGAGGGCATCCCGCGCGATTACAACAACGTGGCGCCGCGCATCGGCATCGCCTGGGATCCCAAGGGCGACGCCAAGACCGTCATCCGCGCTTCCTACGGCCTGTTCTACGATCACCCGCTGCTGGGCCTGGCGTTCGACTCGGATGTGGCCGACGGCGCGCAGGCACCGCAGTTCGGGTTGCTGTTCGGCGCGCCCGGTTGCAGCGGCGGTATCGCCACCTCGGTGAACGCGGTCAACGCGTTCCAGGGAATTCTCGCGAACCCGGCGTGCGGCGCGGGCGCGCTGAATTATCTGCCCGCGGAGCAGCGCTTCAATCCGACGCCGAACGCCTCTTCTGCGTTCGTCGGCCAGCAGTTCATCAACATCGGACTGCCGATGACGTTTCTGCCGGATGGCTTCCCGGTGGCGCGCAGTTTCCAGTACGCCTACGCCAACCAGGCGAACCTGACGATCGAGCGTGACCTGGGACACGACTTCGGCCTGTCCCTGGAATATAACTTCAACGGCGGCCGTCACCTGAACCGACCGATCGATTCCAACCCGGTGATCGCGACCGCGCTGCTGGCGAATTACAAGGCGGCGTTGGCGGCGGGCGATGCGGGCGCGAAAGCCGGCGGGCCGCAGGCGGTGGGATTGGGCGGAGGCCCGGTGTGCGGCAGCGGCCCGGCCGGTCCCTGGGTGGCCAACCCAATTCTCAATTTCTTCCGCAAAGGCGGCCTGAATCCTTCTTGGGTGCCCCTGCTCAACACGGTTCCGGGAGGGACGACCTGCCTGGCGCTGGCCAACAGCTTGCAGAGCCAGTACGGGCTCGGCCTGGGGGTGCCGATTCCGTTCAACGCCATGGGCGCCAACTACGCCAACGGCACCTCCTCGTACAACGGCTTCAGCGCCAATCTGAAGAAGCGCTTCAGCAACAAGTACGAGTTCCTCGCGTCCTACACCTGGTCGCATGCGATTGACGATTCCACCGATCTGGAGACGCCGCTGTCGGTGCAGAACGCGCTCAATCCCAACGCCGACCGCTCCACGTCGATCTTCGACCAGCGGCATCGCTTCGTGTTCAGCGCGGTGTACAACTCCGGCCGCCTCGGCGGCAGCGGCTTCTTCAACAAGTTCTTCAGCGATTGGACCTTCGCGCCCATCGTGGAAGTGGCGTCGGGCCGGCGCTTCGACATCCTCGCCGGCGAGGACAGCAACCTCGATACGCGCAGCAGCAACGATCGTCCCAGCATCGCCACCGCCGGGCAGGTGAATCCCTGCACCGGGGAAGTCGCGGTGGCCTCCAAGGACTCGCCCAGCGGCTACCTGCTGCCGGGCTGCTTCCTGGACTCCAGCCTGGGGAACGGAACCCTGTCCCGCAACGCCGGCCTCAGGCCATGGACGCTGTTCAGCGACCTGCGGGTGGCGCGCAAGATCCGCTTCACCGAGCGCTGGAACCTGGACGCCATCATGGACGTCTTCAACCTGCCCAACCGCTACAACGTGAAGGACGTGAACTCGTTGTGGAACGCGCAGGGCGCGCCCACCGCGGCCTTCGATCCGCGGCAGTTCCAGTTCGCTCTGAAACTGAACTGGTAGCAGCTCTAACTGTCGATGGAGGCCGGCCGCCCTCGGCCGGCCTTGCTTTTTGTACAGCGCCGATGGCGCGTAAGAATGTGCAGCCCACGGCGTCAGCCGTGGGTCAGAAACAAGAACAAATCAGCCCCGAAGGGGCGGCAGAATCCAGCGAGGATTTTCTGACGCCCCGCGGGGCTTTGCTGGTCCTAAGATCAGCGCACCCACGGCTTACGCCGTGGGCTGCACATTCTGCCGCCGCTTCGCGGCGGAGATAGCGGAGCCGCGGGAGTGTATGGCCCGCGGTGGTGGCTCCTGTCCCGGCAACATTTAGAATGGTCAGCTTTCCAGGAGCGCCTTCATGTCGCACGATTCCCGCCGCCGCGGCGATGCCACCCACTGCGTCCACGCCGGAGAGGAGCGCCATGGCAGCAACGAATCCCTGGCCACCAGCGTTGCGCTGGGCTCGGTGTTCGTCATGCCTACGCTGGCCGAATTGCGCCGCTACGCCGAGGGCGACCACCGCTCCTACATGTACACGCGCTACGGCAATCCGACCACGCGGGTGGCGGAGGAGAAGATCGCCGCGCTGGAAGGCGCCGAGGACTGCGTGGTCACCGCCAGCGGCATGGCGGCGGAGATGGCAACGGTGCTGGCGGTGTGCGAGTCGGGCGACGAGATCGTCTCCATGCTCGACCTGTACGGCGGCACCACCAAGCTGTTCGACACCGTCTTCCCGCGCTACGGCGTGCGCACCCGCTTCGTGCCCTTCAGCGAGATCGACAACCTGGAGCGCTATTGCACGCCCAAGACCCGCATGCTGTTCCTGGAGACGCCGACCAATCCCACGCTGCGCTGCGTGGACCTGGCCCGCCTGGCGGAGATCGGCCACAAGCACAAGGCGTGCGTGGTAGTGGACAACACCTTCGCCACGCCGCTGCTGCAGAAGCCACTGGCGATGGGCGCGGACGTGGTGGTCCACTCCGCCACCAAGTATCTCGGCGGGCACAACGACGTCACCGCCGGAGCGGTGGCCGGCGCGCGCAAATGGATCGATCCCATCCGCGACATGATGAAGTTCTCCGGCGGCTGCCTCGATCCCGCCGCCTCCTACCTGCTGATTCGCGGTATGAAGACGCTGGGCATCCGCGTCGAGCGCGCCTGCGCCAACGCGCGGGCGGTGGCGGAAGCCCTCAGCCGCCATCCCAAGGTGGCGCGGGTTTCTTACCCCGGACTAGCCAGCCATCCCCAGCACCAGCTGGCAAAACGCCAGATGAAGGACTTCGGCATGATGGTTTCCTTCGAACTAAAGGGAGGGGAGGCGGAGGCCGGGAAGTTCATCGACGGCCTGCGCCTTTGGTACCTGGCCACCAGCCTGGGGGGCGTCGAATCCAGCGTGTCGTACCCGTTACTCTCATCCCATGTAGGACTTACGGAGCAGCGGCTGGAGCAGCTGGAAGTCTCGCCGGCAACAATCCGGCTCTCGGTCGGCATCGAAGAAGTTGCTGACCTGGTGGGCGACCTGGAGCAGGCGCTGGACAAGGCCTGAGTTCCTGCCGACAATATTCGGTGTGGGAAGCGGGAGTTCCTCCCAGGATACCTAGGAGGTTCTTCCGATTGATACTCGGGTAACCCCCGGACTAGGATGGCGCAACTCCGCGGGATTACCGGGCTTGAACCCGGACGTCAGACGTAACGGGCTGAGAGCTGATAGCTGACAGCTTCTTGAGGTGCGCTCCACGTTGCGAACCAAGCTCTTCCATCCGGAGATCCTGCTGCTGGCGCTGGCGCTGAGCCTCGTGTCCTGCAAGACCACCGACAGCCCGAAGGCCAAGGTGCAGCCGCCGCCGCAGGCTACGGCGCCGACGATCACGGCGCCGACGCCCAAGCCGGCCAAGGCGGAACCCGCGTCCGCGCCGCCGCAGACCGACGCGGTAGAGCTCCTGATTTCCCGTGTGGATAAGGAATACGACGCCGGGCAGGCGAACTATGCCGCCGGGCACCTGGAAGCCGCGAAAGCCAATTTCGATAACGCCTTCGACATGCTGCTGGAGTCGCCGCTGGACGTGCATACCGACGACCGCCTCCGCCAGGAGTTCGACAAGATCGTCGAAGGCGTGCACAGCCTGGAATTACTGGCGCTCAAGCAGGGTGACGGCTTCGCCCAGCAGCAGGCCGAGCCCGCACCCATCGACGAGGCCAACTCCGTCACCTTCCCCGTCGATCCCAACATCAAGGCGAAGGCGGAAGCCGAGGTCAAGAGCACGCGTTCCGACCTGCCGCTGGTGTTGAACGACGAAGTCGCCGGTTACATCAACTATTTCTCCAGCCGCGGTCGCGGATACCTGGAGCGGGCGCTGGTGCGTTCCGGCCGCTATCGTGACATGATCCTGCGCATCTTCAAGCAGGAGGGCCTGCCGCAGGACCTGATCTATCTCGCAGAGGCCGAGTCCGGCTTCCACCCGCTGGCGTTGTCGCACGCCGGCGCCCGCGGCATGTGGCAGTTCATGGCCAGCCGCGGCTCCGGTTACGGCCTGGTGCGCAACTGGTGGGAAGACGACCGCCAGGATCCGGAGAAATCCACCCGGGCGGCCGCCCGCCATTTGAAGGACCTGTTCAACCAGTTCGGCGACTGGTATCTGGCGATGGCGGCTTACAACTCCGGCCCCGGCAACGTGCAGCAAGCGGTGCAGCGCACCGGCTATGCCGATTTCTGGGAACTGTATCGCCGCAACGTTCTGCCCAAGGAAACCAAGAACTACGTGCCCATCATCCTGGCCGTGGCCATCATGGCCAAGAACCCGGAGCAGTACGGCCTCGATCACCTGGTGCTGGATCCGCCGCTGGAGACCGACACGGTCAGCATCGACTACCCCGTGGACCTGCGCCTGGCCGCCGAATGCGTCGACTCCAGCGTCAGCGACCTGCAGGACATCAATCCCAGCCTGCTGCGCATGACCACGCCGCGCCAGGGCAAGTTCGATCTGCACCTACCCGCCGGAACCGCCGGCAAGTTCCAGCAGGCGATCACCGCCATCCCGGTGGACAAGCGCGTGTGGTGGCGCTATCACAAGGTCGAGGACGGCGAGACGGTGGCCGAGATCGCGCGCCAGTACCACACCACCGCGCGCGCCATCAAAGAGGTGAACAACCTCGAGAGCGGCGATGTGGAGGCCGACGCCAAGCTGATCATCCCCGTGACGCCCGGCAAGCGCGAGCGCGAAGCCGCCGCGGGCCTGACCTTCGCCAAGCGTCCCAGCTATTACCGCGTGCGCAAGGGCGACACCATCCTGTCGGTGGCCGATGATTTCGGCGTCCCCGCGGACCGCCTGCGCCGCTGGAACGGGCTGAAGGGCAATACCCTGCGCGCCGGCGCCCGCTTGAAGATCTACAAGCCGGCGGCGGGCAGCGAACGCGCGGCCGAACGTCCAGCCGCCAAGAAGTCCGGTAAATCCAGCAAAGACAAGACGTTAGAAGCTGCCAAGAAGTCCAGGATCCTGCACAAGGTCAAGCCCGGCGAGACCCTCACCAGCATCGCCTCGCACTACAACACCACCGTGACCGCCCTGCGAAGAGATAACCGCGTCGGCGACAGCCTCAGGGCTGGGGACGTGCTGGTGGTGGAGAAGCCGTAGGCAGTCGCCAGTCACCAGTCGCCGGTTGCCAGTCGCCAGTCACCAGGCGCCGGTCGCCAGTCGCCGGTTGTGAGTTGTCCAATTGCGACTGTACCCCTGCCTGTCTTCACAATTGGGAACAGGTGTGCAAATTGGAGATTGGCGACTGGCGACCGGCTACGGGCGACTGATTTTCGCTGTGCTATAATCCGCGCGGTTTTTTGCATCTGAGTTGTTCGGCCCTCTGTTGTCCTGTTTTAATTCCCCAGCGCGTGAAGCCGCGGTGCGATGACGCCGGGCTCGCCTTCAGGAGGAAACATGGCGTTCGAAGATCCGACCTTGTACGGCCGCGACGACGAGATGGACGAGTACGGCGACACCGGCACGTACGGCGACAACCTCGAAGAAGATTACGAAGAAGAGGAAGAAGAGGAAGAAGAATCCGGCGCCGGCGCACCTGCGGGCGGCGGCATGGGCGGCGGCGGCGGTGAAGCCACGACTCCGATGGGCGGCGGCGGTGGTGCCACGACCGGCGGCGGAGGCGGTGGCGGCGCGCGTCGCAGCGGAGGCGGCGCGAAGAAGAAATCCGGCGCCAGGAAGAAAGGCGGCGCCAAGAAGGGCGGCGCCCGCAAGAAGGGTGGCGCCAAAAAGGGCGGCGCGAAAAAGGGCGGCCGCAAGGGCGGTACCCGCGGCGGCGGCGCGCGCAAGAAAGGCGGCGCCAAGAAGGCGGCGCGCAAGAAGGGCGGCGCCAAGAAAGGTGGCCGCGGCCGGAAGCGGCACTAAGCTAACTGCAACGTTAAAATGAAACCCGCGGAGCGATCCGCGTCCTTCAAAGACAAACAGCGCGGCGCCATCCGCGCCGTGGACCACGTAAGTTTTGAGTGCCGCCCGGGCGAAATCTACGGCCTGCTCGGCGCAAA
>DASUBK010000459.1:0-4438 GCA_035763305.1 Terriglobales bacterium
ATCATGCCGCTGAGCAGCAGGTCCTTGATGGGAGCGAAGCGCAGGATGACGCGCGGGACCTGATCCGGCGGCGGGATCAGCCACTTGGCGTACTCGCGCACCTCGTCGGGGATGTAGAGTTCGCGCTCACGCGGGGTGCGATGCGGCTCCGGTTCGGGCGGCGTGTAGGGCCGCGCCTGGATGACGTCGGGATCGGTCAAGCTGCCGCGGCCGGAGGCGCGAGCGGTCGGGCCTCCTTGGCCGCCGCCGCCGGGTCCGCCGAAGCTCATGCCGACCGACAGCACCGGGCCGATGTGGAAGTAGGTGTAGAGCTTGTCGCCGTAGCCGTAGGCGACGGGACTTCCCTTGTCTTCGACCGAGGCGAGGTAAACGCCGCCGGGAGCGTTCATCTGCCGCGGCGGGTTGACGTTGACCATGTCGGTCATGCCGCCGGCCACCGGCAGCTCGTCGCTGCCCTGGACGGTCATCAGCAGGCCGCCGTCACGCACGAACTGGTCGAGGTTCTCCAGCCCGCTGAAGCCCAGGCCGCCGCGGATGTCATCGCTGGAATCGAGGCCCTGCGCGACCAGGTTCGGCATCTCCTCGGTGTTCTTCCACGGCATGGGACCGCCGCGCATGGGCAGGCCGCGCAGGATGGAGCTCAGCCCGCTGGGGCCGAAGCCGCCCATGGGAGGAACGATGATGACGTCGAACTGCTGCCGCAGGTTGGGCGTAACGCGCAGCTTGGTGTCGGCGATGTAGGTGTAGGGGACCTTGAGGTCGTCCAGGGCGATGCGGAACCAGCCGTCGTTCTGGGTGCTCTGCCAGTTGTGGACAATGGCGATGCGCGGGGCAGCCAGCTCGTGCATCGGCACGTTAGGCGCGCTGCCGGCGGCGTGGACTACCAGCCCCAACTCCTTGGCGGCGGCGTCAATCTGGTTGCGATCGCCTTCGCGAATGAGGAACGAGCCGGCGTTGAACTTTTGGCCGTCGAGTTCGAAGGGCTGCTCGGCGGCTTCCATCTTCAGGTTGGCAAAGCGGTAGCGGAAGGTGGCGAGAGTGTTGTCGGTGTTGTTGTTGATGACCAGCAGGTTGCCGGTGCCGCGCACGCCGCCGGGCGCCTTGAAGGGCGCTGCGACCTTCTGCATGGGCGCATCGAGGATCGAGGTGTTCACCACGCGCGTGGTCTTGACATTGTGCAGCGCGCCGAGGGTCCAGCCGGTGTCGTCGTAGCTGCGCGGGTCCTTGGGGTTGTAGTACTGGGTATCGAGGATCATGTCCGCCAGGCGGCTGTACGGCTGGTCCATGCGGATGACGTAGCTGCCGGCGGGGAAGGTGAACTCCTTCGGCGTCGGCGTCTCCTTGGCTTCGGCGTTGGCGGTGCCTTTGGGAGCAGCCTTGCCGGCGGTTTTCTGCGCCGGCCCGGTGGTGGCAGGAGCGCTGGTGTCCTCTTTATTGGTCGCCGGCTTGGAGCTGTACTCCGCCGGGACGGTAGTGGCTTTCTCCAGCTTCTGGACCTCGATTCCCTGCTCGGCGAGCAAATTCAGGAAGCTGGCCTGCTCTTCCGGGCGGGTGTCGTCGGCGGGGAAGACCCACGCCGCGGGGCCTTCCATGCGCGCTTTCGCCACCGCGCGCTTGCTCTTGAGATAGAAATTGCGCAGGAACTTTTCGTGCAGCTGCGCGGTGCGGTTCATGCCGAAGAGGATGGCGCTCTCCTGCATGTTGATGTTGTTGCGCGCCGACCACTTCACCTTGGGCAGCGGCGGGTTGGGGCGATACCACTCGCGGCTGGTGTCGGAGGGGCCAAGCTCGCGCGTTCGGGTGTCGGCGCCGCCGTTGCCGAAGGTCTCGTAGAAGCGGCCGACGGAGTTGTGATTGTTGGCGATGGAGAGCAGGTAGTTGGGCGCCCAACCGTCGAAGAAGCCGTGCGTCCACACGCCGATGACGCCGCGCTTGGTGAGCTCCTCGATCTCGTGGTAGGCCATCTCCTGCCACTCGCTGATCACGATGGGATCGAGCCAGGCGTTGTACGGCCCGGTGCCGGTCATGATGTAGAGGTAGGGAATGGACTCGTGCAGGTCGTGCATCACCGTCGGATGCCAGTCGAGATAGGCGTGCAGCATGTTGTGCGAGAGATCGAGCCCCATGCCCAGGTTGTCGCGGTTGTTGTCGTGCGAGACGTAGTGGCCCCACCAGGTCAGCGGGTACTGCGGATCGTCGGGATGGTGGACGTGGTGCATGTAGATGTCCACCTCGCGGTCGCGGCCGTCCACCTCGACCACCGGCGTGATCAGCACGATGGAGTTCTTGCGGATCTCCTGGATGAACGGCGTCTCTTCCACCGCCAGGCGATAGGCCAGCTCCATCAGCATTTCGGGGGAGCCGGTTTCGGGCGAGTGGATGCTGCCGTCGGCCCAGTACATGGGCTTGCCCTCGGCGATGAGCTTGTCGGCGTCGGCATCGCTGAGCTGGCGCGGGTCGGCAAGCTTGGCAGTGATCTCGCGGTAGTGGTCGAGATTCTGGATGGTCTGCTCGTCGCTGACCGCCACCAGCAGCATCTCCCGGCCTTCCTCGCTCTTGCCGATGGAGAACACCTTGACCCGCGGGCTCTTGGAAGCCAGCAGGCGCATGTAGGCGTTGATGTCGGCAACGTGGTCGAGAACGTTGGGCGCGCCGATGATGTGGTGCAGGAACTGGTCGGGCGAGGGCACGCAGGAGCTGGCGGGCAGGTGGTCCACCAGCTCGGTGGAGAAAGCCTTGTCGGTGGTGTACTCGCGAATCTGGCGCGTGTACTCGGCGTTGTCGGTGACGGTGCAGTTCTGGGCGACGGCGCTGAGAGACACGCAGGAGAGGAGAAGAGCGGCGATTCGGAAGATGCGCATGGTGAAATTCCCCGGACGATGCGGGATGGCGCGGGATTATATCGGGTCGGTCGTGAAGCGACAAATCGGTTGCCGGTTGCCGGTTGTTAGTTGTTGGTTGTTAGTTGTTGGTGGGAGCGCGGCTCCAGCAAGTTAGTCGTGTCATCCCGGGCGAATGCGTCGGCCCCTGAGTCCGAGCGCAGCGAGGATGAAGGCGACGGAGCGCGAGTCGAGGGCCACTCACGGCGAGAGCTGATTGTCAGCATCAACGGGGAAGCGCACGGCTTCAGCCGTGCGAACGAGCCGCGGAATCAACCAGGGCTTTAGCCCCCCTGCTCTCACCGGGGCTGAAGCCCATGTGCCTGGCGTGGCGTGTCGCCGGGCTGAAGCCCGGCGCTTCCACGGTGCTGTCGGCTACGAACGTAATTACTGCGCGCGGGTTTGGGCGCGCTTGAGGAATTTGCCGACGCTGACGAAGGCGCGGCCGACGTAGCCGCTGCCGATCTCCTGGCCGGTCGCGTCCACCCAGGAGCGGACTTTCATCTTGTAGAAGCGGCCGTCGAAGGATTCCATCTCCGCCGCGGCCTTGACCTTGGTTCCCAAGCCGACCGCCGCCTTGTGCACGACATCGATGTGCGTGCCGACGGTGATCTCGTCGCCTTCCGCGTAGGGCTGCAGCGCATAGAAGCACGCCATCTCCATGAGCTGGATCATGTCCGGCGTGGAGTAGACGGGCGGAAGATCGGGATGGCGCTTGGTCAATGTCTGTTCGTGGGCAACGACTTGCTCTACCTCGGCGCGCGCACCCACGGGAACGGGCTTGGACATGGTTGGTTCTTCGTTCTGGGTTGTTGGTTCTTAGTTGTTAGTTGTTGGTTGGTAGCGGACCCGGCCTATCAGCTGGAACGATCTAACAACCAACAACTAGCAACCAGCAACTAAATCGGCTTCGTCCGCAGATTCATGTCCACCGCCACCGCGGAGTGGGTGAGGGCGCCGACGGAGATGAAGTCCACGCCGGTTTCGGCGTAGGAGCGGACGTTGTCCAGTTTCATGCCGCCCGAGACTTCGACCGAGAGGCGGCGAGTGTGCTGGCGCACGCGTTCCACCGCGCTGCGCACCATGTCCGGCGTCATGTTGTCGAGCAGGATGGCCTCGGCGCCATTCTGCAGCGCCTCTTCCAGTTGCTCCAGGTTGCGCACCTCGATCTCGATGGGCTGCTCGCCGCGGCGGTTGCGGTGTGCCCGCTGCAAGGCTTGCGTGATCCCGCCGGCGAGCGCGATGTGGTTGTTCTTGATGAGCACGCCGTCGGAGAGGTCGAGGCGGTGGTTCATGCCGCCGCCGCAGCGCACGCCGTACTTGTCGAGGATGCGCAGCCCGGGGATGGTCTTGCGGGTATCGAGGATGCGGACCTTGGTGCCGGCGACCTCGTCCACGAATTTGCGCGTCAGGGTGGCGATGCCGCTGAGCCGCTGCAGCAGGTTGAGGATCACGCGCTCGCAGGAGAGGATCGCCCGCGCTTCATGGCGGATGCTGGCGATGGGCTGTCCCTTGCTCAGCCGCGCCCCGTCACAAACTCCCGGCGGGATAGAAACCTC
>DASUBK010000460.1:0-6167 GCA_035763305.1 Terriglobales bacterium
CTTCGGCTGCCGCGAGCAGATGAGGTTCGCCGGCTGCGGATCGTGAATAACCACCAGGTCCTCGTCGAAGCTCATCCGCTGCCGGTTCTGCTCGTTGTACATCAGGAAAATCTTCTTGGCCGCGTCGGTGAGGTTGTACTCGCCGCCGTGCAGCGCGTTGTGAAAGCCCTTGGTGACCTCGAAGAAGTCGTTGCCGCCGGTAATGACGTCCCACTTCGTGGGCACTTCCAGTTCGGCGAGCAGCGGCACCATGCGGTTGAGGATCTCGGCCACGCCGCCGCCCACGGCGGTGGAGTTCACCATCTTGACCGTCTTGCCGCGCAACTGGCGGGCGAGAAAGCGCAATTCGTCCAACTCCGGCGTGCCGATGATGGCCTCGTAATCGTCCAGCTTGGGCGGCGGCGGCGGCTCCGGCGGCGTCTCCGAGATGCGCGGCTTCTTGCGCCGCTCGCGCATCTGGTCGGGGATGCTGGGCGCGTCCACGGTGGACGCGGAGGGGTTCAGGCTGGCGGTTACCGTCGTCTGCTCGTCCTGCTTGGCCATCACTGTCCTCTCGCCGGGCGGCCTACGCCGCCACGCTAGGGTTTGGCCGCGATCCGCCCTGGATCGCGCTCTCGATGATGCGGATGATGCTGCGACGCACGTCGTTCAGCGTCGAGGTATAGATGTCGATGCGGTTCAGCCGGTCGGCCAGCGGCGCCAGGTCCAGCTCTTCCTCCAGCCAGACGGAGAAATCGTTGGAGTTCAGCTTCAGGCGTAGCCGCGCCTCGATGAAGTGGAAGTGGATGCTGTGGATGCTGACCTTGGGCAGCTCGGCCACGAACTCCGCCAGGTTGCGCGCCACGAACGGCGTCGGCACCACCACCGTGTCGGAGGCGCAGAAATAAAACGGCTCCAGCGCCGCGCGATCGCCCGCCCGCGGGTTGCGCTTGAGGTAGTCCTCCACCATCTCCACCACCCGCTTGCGCAGCTCGGCGATGGAGGTGAACTCGCGCACGTCGATGGCCGCCAGCCGCTCCGCCAGCCCGATCTCGTTGCAGGCCGCGAACGCCCAGTGCGCGAAGTCATTGGAAAATCCTTCGCGGATGAAGTGGTGTTCCTGCAGGGTCTGGAACATGTGCTGGAAGATGGAGTCGTTGGGGCACCCCTTCAGGCCGTCCAGCAATTCGTTGAGCGTGGTGGCCTTCTCGCGCCCGATGCGCAGCAGGTGCGCGGCGGAATTGAAGTAAAAAGGTTTGCGGGCCCAGCGGGTGGGAGACGGCGGCTGCGAAGCCATCAAGTCCTCCTCGGCACGTTAAGACTAATACGGGTAGCGGTTGCAGAGCGCGGCAGACGGACGCGGTCCCAAAACCAGATACGATGCGACACAAGCGGCCCTTGTTGCAAGCCCGGGGCCCGAACTCTCTGTCCTCAGCGGTGTTCTCGCGGGGACCCGCCCGGCGGCAGCAGCAGGAACGACAGCGACACCCCCGCCAGCAACATCCATGCCAGGCTGGCGCGCGCCTGCGGATTCTCCACCGCCAGGCTGTGCACCGGATGGTACAGCCCCCACGCGAAGATGCCGGCCGAAATCAGCGACGCCAGCATGCCGACGTTTCGGCCCCAGTACGCGCCCATCGCCAGGATCACGACCAGGAAGGCGAAGGGCAGGAAGATCTTCGTGGCCAGGTCCCAAGGCAGCAGCGACAGCGCCCAGGCCACCAGCGCGCACAGCGCCAGGGGCAAAGCTTTTCCTTCACGTAAGCGGGCGGTCCAGGTCCAATTCATAGAAATCCTACAAATTAAGGATGCCAAAAGACCAGAGTCACGTCGGGAAAAATCGTAAGCTGCCGAATTCCGCCATCCAGCAGCAGCTCTGGATTTAAGTGGTCTGCTCCAGCCTTTGTGCGGTACAAGAAAATCAGCCGCAAGCCTATGCCGCAGAACGCCGACACCTTCCTGCTGGAATTGTTCGCGATTTTTGTCTGGGCGAAGGTGTTCGCGGAGTTGTTCGAGCAGATCTCCGCGCCGGCGGTGCTGGGCGAGATCCTGGCCGGCGTCATCCTCGGCCCCCACGCCACCGGCCTGGTCACCCCGCATGAGGCCGTCACCTCCATGGCGGAGATCGGCGCCATCTTCCTGCTCTTCACCGTCGGCCTCGAGACGCGCCCCAAGGAACTGATTCGTGTCGGCCGGCAATCGCTGCGCGTCGCCCTGGCCGGCGTCGCCGTGCCCTTCGTGCTGGGCTTTGGCTACATGGAGATGCGCGGCGTAGCCTTGCACGAGTCCATCTTCGTCGCGGCCGCCATGGTGGCCACCAGCGTGGGCATCACCGCCCGCGTGCTCAGCGACCTGCACGCCCTCAACACTCACGTCGCCAAGATCATCCTCGGCGCTGCGGTCTTCGACGACATCCTCGGCATGATCCTGCTGACCGTGGTCACCGGCCTGGTGGCCTCGGGCAGCATTCGCTGGCTGCACCTCGGCATTCTCATCGTGGAGGCGCTCGGCTTCGCCATCTTCATGATCTTCATCGGCCCGCGCGTGGTGCGCCGCATGCGCCCCGGCCTGCAGCGCATGTCCACCCACGACGCCCCGCTGGTGCTGGCCCTGGCCATCTGCCTCGGCCTCTCCGTGGTCGCCACCAAGATCGGCATGGCCGCCATCATCGGCGCCTTCTTTGCCGGCCTGGTATTTGCCGACTACTCCCCGGAGTGGAACCTGCAGCCGCGCGTCCATGCCATCAACGAATTCCTGGCGCCGTTCTTCTTCTTCGTGATGGGCGCCAAGCTCGATATTCACCTCTTCACCGGATCGGTGTGGGTCACCGCCGTCGTGATCTCCATCCTGGCGGTCATCTCCAAGGTGCTGGGCTGCGGCCTGCCCCTGCTCCGCGAGGGCTTTGGCACCGCCCTGCGCGTCGGCGTGGGCATGATGCCCCGCGGCGAGGTGGCGCTGATCGTGGCCCTCATCGGCCTGCAGATGAACGTCATCTCCCAGAGCGCCTACGCGGTGGTGATCTTCATGGCCGCCGCCACCACCCTGCTGGCCCCGCCCATCCTGCGCTATCTCTTCCGCAACCAGGCCGCGGCGCTGGACCTCGCCGAAGAGGGGGAAGCGCAGGAAGTCCCGCCGACGCTGGGGTAAGTTCGAAAAAACCCAACCCGGAGGAAGGGGGGACGCGGAGGAGCTTTGATAGAAATTTAAGGTGGCCCCCGGCGCCGCGCCGGGGCTGGCCGTCGCACCAGCAGAAATTACGTAGCCGCAGGCACCCTCGCCTGCGGCATATTGCGCTCGGACGCCGCCCGCCGGAGTTCTGAATCAGAATCCTTCGCGTCCTCCGCTCCTCCGCGTTGGATTTTCCTGCTCCACATCACTGAATTCCTGTTGCCGGCAGCGGTAAAATGCGCCCGCCATGGAGTTCCAGGCCGGTTCCGAGCGCGATGTGCGCGACATGCGCTTCGCCATGCGGCTGTCGCTTGCTTTCGGCGTGCTCATGCTGGTCGGCAAGTGCGCTGCCTACTGGATCACCGGCTCCGCCGCCATCTTCTCCGACGCCGCCGAATCGGTGATCCACGTCATCGCCGTCGCCTTCGCCGCCTTCAGCCTGCGCCTCAGCACTCGCCCCGCCAACGAACGCTTTCTTTACGGCTACGAGCGCATCACCTTCTTCTCCGCCGGATTCGAGGGCGCCATGATCATCGTGGCCGCCATCGCCATCATCGCCGCCGCGGTGCAGAAGTGGCTCTCCGGGCTGAAGCTCGACAATCTCGGCTTGGGCACTCTCTTCGTTCTCGCCGCCTCGCTCATCAATGCCGCCCTCGGCTGGTATCTGCTGCGCACCGGGCGCCGCACCCACTCGCTCATCCTCGAAGCCAACGGCAAGCACGTGCTCACCGACAGTTGGACCAGCTTCGGCGTGGTCGGCGGCCTGGCGCTGGTGCTGCTGACCGGCTGGAAGCCCTTCGACCCGATCTTCGCCATCGCCGTCGCGCTGAATATCCTCTGGTCCGGCGGTCACCTGGTATGGCGCTCCGCCTCCGGACTGATGGACTACGCCGACCCCGAAACCGGCCAGAAACTGCGCCAGCAGGTGGATTCGTTGTGTAAGGAACTGGGCCTCGAGTATCACGGCCTCCGCTTCCGCAGCAGCGGCTACCGCCTGATGGTCGAAGCACACCTGCTGTTCCCGCACGGCATGTCAGTCGGCGAGGCGCATCGCCGCGCCACCGAATTCGAAGAGAAGCTGCCGCCGCGCCTGGGCTTGCCCGCCGCCGTGATCACCCACCTCGAGTCCGCCGAAGACCACCACGCCGTCCACAGCGAGGAGCACTACACGGGAAGATAATCCTCGCCCTGTTTTAGGTAGGCCCCGGCGCCTCGCCGGGGCTGCCGCATGCGGTACCCGAATGCGAGTCGCGAGGGCGCCCCGCCCGAGCGCCCGGAACCAGAAGGCCGGCGGCCGTCAGCCTCCGACCGTAAGCCGTAAGCCTTCCTCTATAATTCCCCGCTATGTTCGAGCTCACCAACCGCGTCGCGCTGGTGACGGGCGCATCGCAGGGTATCGGCCGCAGCATCGCCCAAACGCTCGCTCGCGCCGGCGCCAAGGTCGCTCTTGCCGCGCGCAACCAGCAGAAGCTGGAGGAAGTCGCGGGCGAGATCCGCTCCGCCGGCGGCCAGGCCGCGTTCTTCCCCCTCGACGTCAGCAACGAAGACGAGATCAAGAACACGGTCAAGGCCGCGATCGCGCAGCTGGGCAAGATCGACATCCTGGTCAACAACGCCGGCATTACCCGCGACCAGTTGCTGATGCGCATGAAGCGCGCCGACTGGGACGCCGTGCTCACCACCAATCTCACCAGCGCCCACCTGCTCATCCAGGCGGTGATCGGCTCCATGCTCAAGCAGCGCTGGGGGCGCATCGTCAATATCACCAGCATTAACGGGCAGATGGGCCAGGCGGGCCAGGCGAATTACGCCGCCTCCAAGGCCGGGCTGATCGGATTGACCATGGCGGTCGCCCGCGAGGTCGCCTCGCGCAATATCACTGTCAACGCGGTCGCCCCCGGCTACATCGAGACCGAGATGACCTCGTCGCTCACGCCGGAGCTCAAAGAAACTATGCTCAAGATGGTGCCTCTGGGGCGTGGAGGCACACCCGCCGACGTCGCCGCCGCCGTGGCCTTCCTCGCTTCCGAGGAAGCCGGCTACATCACCGGCCACGTGCTCAGCGTTAACGGCGGCATGCTGATGGGCTAGGCGGAAAGTAGAAAGGCAAAAGGCAAAAATAGAAAAGTAGCGCCGGCATCCTGCCGGTGACACGGTATTTCGTTGGACAGTATTTCAGTATCCTGCTGCGAAGCGTCTACCAGGAACGCTGGCAGGTACTGAACTACTGATGTACTGAAATACCTCCTCAAGGCCACTCGCGTGTAACGACAGAATGCGCAGCTGTAGGAGGACCTGCGATTGAATTGCGCCTGCGGAGCCACGGTCGAATCGGGGCAGCGCTTCTGCTCCTCCTGCGGACGCCCCACCAGCTCCGGCCCCGAGCTGACCGCCGACCTTCCCCGCGCCGCGGACGCCACTGCTTCCCTCGCGCCCGCGCGTCCTCCCTCCAGCTCCGCATCCAGTACCGCCCACGGCCGCTTCCTTCCCGGGACCATGCTCGCCGAACGCTATCGCGTCGTGGCCCTGCTGGGCGCCGGCGGCATGGGCGAGGTCTACCGCGCCGACGACCTCACCCTCGGCCAGCCCGTGGCGCTGAAGTTTCTGCCCGAGAAAGTCGCGCGCGACGAGTACCTGCTCGACCGCTTTCGCAACGAGGTGCGCGTCGCCCGCCGCGTCTCCCATCCCAACGTCTGCCGCGTCTACGACGTCGGCGAAGTCGAAGGCACCGTCTTCCTCTCCATGGAGTACGTGGACGGCGAGGACCTGGCCTCGCTGCTGCGCCGCATCGGCCGCCTCCCCGGCGACAAGGCGCTGGAAATCGCGCGCCAGCTCTGCGCCGGATTGGCGGCAGCGCATCGCGAGGGCGTGCTGCACCGCGATCTCAAGCCCGCCAACATCATGCTCGACGGCCGTGGCCGCGCGGTGATCATGGATTTCGGCCTGGCCGGTCTCGCCGAGCAGATCACCGCCCACGACGTGCGCAGCGGCACTCCCGCCTACATGGCGCCGGAGCAGCT
>DASUBK010000461.1:0-7703 GCA_035763305.1 Terriglobales bacterium
CGCGCCTACGGCTTTCTCTCCAACGCCGCCGGTATCCAGGGGGACGGCATCTGGACGGAAGGCCGCAACGTCGACGCCAATTCCGGCGACACGCCCAACTGGGACTTCTCGTTCGACACCTTGTGGTACTCGCGCGGACGGATCACGGCGCAGGGGTACGTGGTGTGGATGGCGATTCCCTTCAAGAGCCTGCGCTTCCCGCGCCAGCCGCAGCAGACGTGGGGCGTGGTGCTGGAGCGCACCCACCGCCGCAATAACGAGAAAGACTTCTGGCCGGCGATTTCCAGCCGCCAGCAAGGGCGCCTGGGCATGGAGGGAAAGTTGAACGGGGTGGAGAACCTCTCCCCCGGGCACAACCTGCAATTCATTCCCTACGTGCTGGCCAGCGGCTACCGCGCGCTGGACACGCTGGATGCCAACAATCCGCGCTTTACGCAAAAGACCTTCCGCGGCAAGCCGGGACTGGATTCCAAGGTGGTGCTGAAAGACGCGCTGGTGCTGGACGCGACGGTAAACCCGGACTTCAGCCAGATCGAGTCCGACCAGCCGCAGATCACCGTCAACCAGCGCTTCGAGGTGCTGTTTCCCGAGCTGCGTCCGTTTTTCCAGGAGAACACCACCTACTTCGAGACCCCGATCGATCTGCTGTTCACGCGCCGCATCGCCGACCCGGAGTTTGGGCTGCGGCTGTCGGGCAAGACCGGAGCGTATGGCATCGGGATCCTCGCAGCCGACGACCGCTCGCCGGGCGAAGTCGTTGCCCCCGGCGATCCGGATTATGGGCAGAGGGCGCACTTCGTGGCGGCGCGCGTCAGCCGCGACATCCTGAACCAGTCGAGCATCGGGGTGATGTTCCTGGACCGCGAATTCCGCAACTCCTACAACCGCGTGGCCAGCGTAGACAGCCGCTTCCGCCTCAGCACCACCTGGGACCTGCGCGCCCAGGCGGTGACCAGCGTCAATCGGGAGGAGGACGGAAGTTACTCGGCGGGACCGTCTTATCGCGCCATCCTGAATCGCAGCGGGCGGCAACTGAATACCACGCTCACCTATGACGACGTCAGCCCGGGATTCGTGGCCAAGAGCGGCTACATCCCGCGCGAGGACATCCGCAACCTCATCGGCGAGGTGAACTACCAGTTCCGCCCCGAGGGCAAACTGCTGATCGCGTGGGGACCGGCGGTGCGCATGTCGCGGGTGTGGGACCACCGCGGGAACGTGCTCGACGACGACGATTCGCTGGGCCTGCGCGTGAACCTGACCCGGCAATCCTTCGTCAACCTGTTCCCGGTGGATTTTCACAACGAGCGGCTGCGGCCGGTGGATTATCCGGTGCTCGACCGCAACGTGGAGTTTCCCCTGCGTGGAGGGCGACTGGAGTTCGGCAGCAGCCCGCTCAAGCAGCTCAGCTTCTTCGGCTCCTACCGCCGCGGCGGAGCCATCAACTTCGATCCCATCGCGGGCGTGACCCCGTTCCTGGGTTGGAGCGACACAGGCAACCTACAGCTCACCGTTCGCCCCGGCAACCGGCTGCAGGTGGATACGCTGTACCTGCTGGAGCGGCTGCGCGATGAACGCACCCACGCCAGCGTCTTCACCAATCACGTCATCCGCAACAAGGTGAATTACCAGTTCACCCGGGAATTTTCCCTGCGCCTGATCACGCAGTACAACGCGCTGCTGAGCAACCCGAACTTCAGCTCGCTGGCGCCCGCCAAGAGCTTCAACGTGGATTTCCTGTTCACTTACCTGCTGCATCCCGGCACGGCGGTGTACGTGGGCTACAACAGCGACCTGGCCAACATCGACCGCCGGCTGCTGCCCTACAACGGCGACCTGCTGCGCACCAGCGGCTTCCTCAACGACAGCCGGCAGTTTTTCGTGAAGCTTTCCTACCTGCTGCGGTATTGAGGAGAGGTTTCGAAGGTTTCGGACGTTTCGGAGGTTTTGACGTTTCGCAGGTCGTGTCATCCCGAGCGAAGCGAGGGATGACACGCCTGAAAGAGGGCAGGAAAGCCTTCCAAAACTCCCAAACCTCCCAAACGCTTGCAAACCTCCGAAGCCTTAGAAACCTCCGAAACCTTCCTAGCGGTTGATGTCCTCTTTATTTTCCAGCCGCCGCACCAGGTCGAGGTGCTGCGTTTTCAGCGATCCTTCCGAAGAAGCCGCGGCCAGCTTCATCTGGCTGATGGCCGTAGCGAAATCACCCTTGGCGACGGCGAGGCGCGCGGCATCGTTATGGCCGATCCAGCTGTTGGGGTCCTTGGCGATGTTGCTGCGGAAGAGTTCCATCGCTTCCTCCTGGCGGCCTTGCGCCTGCAGACCGCGCGCGAAGTCGTGGATCTGCGACTGCGTGCCCAGCGCGATGGCCTTCTCCTGCGCGGCGCGGGCGTCGGCGCCGCGACCCAGTACCGTGAGCGCGCGCGCCTTCGTGATCTCGTTCTCGAAGCGGTCCTCGACTTGAATGGACTTCTCGGCGTCGGCAGCCGCTTCCTCCGCGCTCAGCTGATTGGCGAGCAGGTAGTTCGCCGCCTCCATCCAGGGCTGCCACTCGAATTGCGCCCGCCCGCGTAACTGGTTTTTCAGGCTGCGCTCGACGATGTTGGGCGTGTCCACATCCACGCGAAAGTGGACCGCGACCTTGGCCCAACTCATGCTCACCACCGCGGAGGTGGGCGTGAGACTGTCGAAGTCGTAGGTCAGCGCCTCGCGGTTGGGAATGGCCTGCGGCTTGACCGTCAGGCGCAGCGCATCCTCGGCCGGATCGTAGGTGAAGCTGCCCCAGGAGGTGGAGTTCCGGGAGAAGATGATGGTCCACGAGGCTTCGCCGGGAATCATGTGCACGCCGTACACGCCCTTGTCGAGCGGTTGGCCGTCGATGGTCACGGGATCGCTGAAGGCGATGGTGGTGTTCTCGTTGGCGCCGGCACGCCACACCTGCCCATAGCCCTGGAGGCCGCCGAAAATCTCGCGGCCGCGCACCAGCGGGCGGGAGTAGTCGATGGTGATATCGGTGAGGCCGATGCGCTGGGTGACGCGGGCATGCTGGCTGGCGCGCGGCAGGTTAAGGATGGCAGACTGCGCCGCCGCCGGTTCGGCGACGATGATAGCCAGGGCGAGTAGAAGAAAGGCACTTGGTTTGCGCATGACGGTCCTCCCAATTGTTTAGTAGCCAATGTTCCGGCAGGCCGGCATGCTCGGGAAGAGCCAGAATGCACAATCTTACTAGGCCAGTGGGAGATTTCGGAGATTTCGGAGGTTTCGGAGGTTTCGGAGGTTTCGGAGGTTTCGGAGGCTGCGGCGGATTCGCGGTGAAACCTTTGCAACCTCCACAACTTTCTAGTGAACGATGTTGATGGCCATCACCGGGGCCAGGCTGGGAGAGTAATTACCGCCGATCCCGATGACGCGGGCCCCGAAGATCACGCCCAAATTCGGCGAGATGTTGTACTCGAGCGCGGGGGCGAACCCGAGCGCCCAGTTCGAGCCGCTATCCAGCCGCACATTCGCTGAGTTCTGCACGCCGATCACGCGCGTGTCGCCGGAGTGCTGGTAATTGGCGTCGAGCGCCAGAACCCAGCGGCGCGTCAGGCTGTACTCCCCGGCGGCGTCCATCATCAGCGAAGGCGCGGGGTGCGCGCGTCCGCGGAAGCCGGCCTCGGTGCCGTACACGCTGATGTCGCGCACCTTCACCGAGCGGGAGAACGATTGCGCGACAGCGAAGCGCAGGCGCAGGATTCGCCCGTTCGGCAGCCAGAAATACGTTTGCGAGTTCAGCGCGATCGAGGTGCTGTAGGCGCCGCCGCCGAGGCCGTCGCTCGCCTGCTTCAGCCGGTCGTAGCGGCCGGTGGGAAAGGTCTGCTCGAAATGAAGCGCGGTGCTGGGCAGCCAGTGGTGCTCGCGAAACTGGGTGAGCCGGTATTGCGCCACGGCGGTGAAGTCGCCCATCAAGAAGCCGGAACTCCCCGGCAGGCCGCGCGGCTTGTTGTCGCCGACGATCGGGATCACCCCCACCGTCAACTGGTCCACAAGGCCGTAGAGCACGTAAGCGCGCGACCCAACGCCGTGATTGTGCGAGCTGATTACGTCGTACACGTAGGGCTCGAAGAGGAAGTGGCCGCGCGGCAAGGTCCCGGCGGAGTTGGCCAGCAGCGGGCCGGTCCACCAGGCATCCTGCAGCGACTGGCGGGAGGATGCCGGCGCCGCGTCCGGCTGCGCGCAGGCGGCGAGGGACACCGCCAACAGCGCGAACAACAGGGGGAACGTTCGCCGCAAGCTCATACTCCATGGTCCGGCAGCCCGGCATGGCCGGACAGTCCCAGAATTCATAATTCGACTAGTCCAGTGCGGCCGTCCTGCGGTACAACGGAAGCATGGCCCGATGGGAAGTCTCGTTTGCGGTGGAGCGTCGCGGCGGGGTACCGCTGTTTCAGCAGATTGCCAGCGCAATCACCAGCGATATCCGGCGCGGGCGCTTGCGGCCGGGAGACGCGCTGCCGGGAACCCGGTCGCTGGCGCGCGCGCTCGGCGTGCAGCGGCTCACGGTGGTGGCGGCGTTCGATGAACTCGTCGCCGAAGGCTGGATCGTCAACCAGCGCGCGCGCGGGGCCTTCGTATCGCGCGACCTGCCGGATCCCAAGCCGCGGCGCTTTGCGCCGGGAGAAGGGCCGGCAAGCGCGGCGGCGCGCACCGGATTCGATCTGCTGGCCGCTCCCGAACCCGAGCTCCCCATCGAGGTTCCACGCGGCGCGCTGCTGTTCGCTCCCAGCCGCCCCGACGTGCGCCTCGCGCCCGGCAGGATTCTCGGCCGCGCGGTACGGCGGGCAATGAGCACGCGGGCGGAATTGCTGTCGTACGGCAGCCCCGAGGGACATCCGCGGCTGCGGCGCGCGATCGCCCAGATGCTGGCTTCGACGCGCGGGCTGGCGGTCGCGGCGGAGAATGTCTGCATCACGCGCGGCAGCCAGATGGCGCTGTCATTGATCGCGCGCAGCGTGCTGCGCCCCGGCGACCTGGTCGCGGTGGAGCAACTCGGGTATCGCTCGGCATGGGAGGCGTTTCGCCAGGCGGGCGCCAAGGTGATCGGAGTGCCCGTCGACGGCGATGGCCTGCAGGTCCACGCCCTGGAGCGCGCCATGAAGACGCACGCCATCCGCGCGCTGTACGTCACGCCGCACCACCAGTTCCCCACCACGGTGACCATGTCCGCCGGACGGCGCCTGAAGCTGCTGGAGCTGGCGAAGGCGCATCGCATGGCCATCATCGAAGACGATTACGACCACGAATTTCATTACGACGGCCGCCCGGTGCTGCCGCTGGCCAGCGCCGACCGCTTCGGCGTGGTGGTGTACGTGGGAACGTTTTCCAAGGTGCTGGCGCCGGCGCTGCGGATCGGCTACGTCGCGGGGCCGGCACCGCTGATCGAGCGCCTTGCCGCCCACCGCTCTCATCTCGATACGCAGGGCGACCAGGTGCTGGAATACGTGGTGGGCGAACTGCTCGAGGAGGGTGAAATCCAACGGCACATCCGGCGCGTGCGTCGCGAATACCGCGCCCGGCGCGACACGCTGGTTGCCGCGCTGGAAAAACATCTTGGCGACAGACTCTCGTTCGAAGTTCCGGCGGGAGGCATTGCGCTGTGGGTAGGAGTGAACGGCGGAGTGGATGTCGAGCAGTGGGCGTTGTCGGCGCGGCAGCGAGGTGCCGTGGTCACCAGCGGACGGACGTATTCGTTCGACGGTCGCCCGCGGCCGAACCTGCGCCTGGGCTTCGCTTCGTTAAATCCGAAAGAACTGGAAGAAGGCGTGCGGCGGCTGGCGGCGGCGTGTTAGGCCGATCGAGGTCGACCGGCCTCCAGCAATCTATCGCCAGCGTGAGCCGGTCGAGGTCGACCGGCCTCCAGCCAACGCAAACCTTCTCCTGAGGTCCTCAGTGACTCGGTGTCTCGGTGGTGGCGTTTCCGATGACCCGATCACCCGATGACCCGATTCTTCGCTACTCCGCCAGCGCGTACTCCTTCAGCTTGCGGTACAGCGTCGTCTTGCCGATTCCCAGCAGCCGCGCGGCCGCCAGCTTGTCGCCCTTGAGCTGATCGATCGCGGTGAGGATGGCGCTCTTCTCCAGCTCCGCGATGGGCTGGATCTTGGGGCCCTCCAGCACCACGGCGGTGGGCGTTCCCATCTGCACCCGCTGCTGGATGGGCGAGGCCAGGTCGGCGATCTGCATCACCGGGCCGGAACTCATCGCGCAGGCGCGCTCCAGGCAGTTTTCCAACTCGCGCACGTTTCCCGGCCAGTCGTAGTCGATCATTGCCTTGAGCGCGTCCTGGCTCAAGGTGCGCTGCGACCCTGTCGTGCGCGCCAGACGATCGAGGAAGTGTTCGGCCAGCAGCGGGATGTCCTGCTTGCGCTCGCGCAGCGGCGGAATGCGCAGCGTGAGCACGTTCAGGCGGAAATACAGATCGCGGCGGAAGGTGCCGTCAGCGACCCCCTTCTCCAGGTCGCGATTGGTGGCGGCGAGGATGCGCACCTGGATGGGAATGCGCTTGGTCGAGCCCACGGGGCGGATTTCCCGCTCCTGGATGGCGCGCAGCAGCTTGGCCTGCAGGTCCACCGGCAGCTCGCCGATTTCGTCGAGGAACACGGTGCCGCCGTTGGCAATGGCCAGCAGGCCGTCCTTGGCGCGCACCGCTCCGGTGAAGGCGCCCTTGGCGTAACCGAAAAGTTCGCTCTCGATCAGCGTAGGCACCAGCGAGCCGCAGTCCACCGGGATGAACGGCTTGTCGTGGTACTGGCCGGAGTAGTGGATGCAGCGCGCCACCAGTTCCTTGCCGGTGCCGCTTTCGCCGATGATCAATACCGGGTGCGTGCTCTGCGCCGCCTTGGCGATGATGCGATACATCTTCTCCATCTCCGGCGTGTGGCCGACGATGGAGCCGAAGCCCTGCTTGGATTTCAGCCGCTCGCGAATGGCGCGCTTTTCCGAGGTGAGCCGCAGCTCCTCGGTGGCGCGCTCCAGCATGACCTTCAGCTCTTCCAGACTGAAGGGCTTGCTGATGTAGTCGAAAGCGCCTCGGCGCATGGCTTCGACCGCCGAATTCACCGTGGCGTAGCCCGTGATCATCACCACCACCGCGTTGGGCCGCCGCGTCTTGATCTCGCGCAGCGCGTCCAGACCGCCCATGCTGGGCAGTTTGAGGTCGAGCAGCACAATGTCGACGTTTTGCGCGTCCAGCATCTTGAGGGCGTGTTCGGCGGTGTCGGCGCTGAAGGCGTTGAAGCCCAGCGCCTGCGCCGCCTCGCGGCAGCCCTCGCGAACCGAACGCTCATCGTCGACGACCAGCACGTTCAGCAGGTTGGCGCCGGCGAGGTCGTGGGTGCTTTGGGGAGTATCGGTGGCTATCATGGCGTGTCCTTTCGGGCGAGGTCCAGCACGCTGGGGCCATGGTTCTGGGGGAGGCTGAGCACCTCGCGAATCTTTTGCGCCAGCTGCTGGCGCGAGAAGGGTTTGTGCAGCACGAACGCCGACGACGTCGGCACGCATTTGCCATCGGCTGACCCGGAAACGAACAGCACCCGGGAAGCGGGACGAGCGCGCACGAACTCGCGGGCCACTTCACATCCATTGCCGCCCGGCATGACCACGTCGCTGATCAGGAGCGAGATCGGGCCGGGATGATGGTGGGAGAGACCAAGAGCTTCCTC
>DASUBK010000462.1:0-12767 GCA_035763305.1 Terriglobales bacterium
GTCGCCGGGGCCGCTTCTCGCGCTTCCCCGACGCACGTAGCCGCAGGCGCCCGCGCCTGCGGCCCAATTCCCTTGATATGCATTCTGCTGCTTCTACGCTGCCTTCGGATTCGGCGCGCGCTCTTCGGCGAGGAAGGCTTCCACGGAGCGCTTGACCTGGCGGTCAATGCTCTCGCCGGATTGGATCAGGTCCCCGATTAGATGGCTGATGTCCACCGCCAGCAAATTCTGCTGCACGATTTGCGAAATCACCCGCCGCAGCAGTTGCCCTTCCTTCAGCAGCATGGGGACGTTGTATCCCTGCCGCCGCCGCGTCCGCCCATGATGGGCCGCCGCCTGCAGCGCGTCGTCGCTGACGCTCTCCGGGTGCAACTGCAGCATGTCCACCATCTCGTAGATCATCCCCGGAACATGGTCGGAGCGCTCCGCCTCCGAAAGCCGCACCTGCTGCAACTCCTCGTCGGCGCTGACCAGCACCAGCCATTGCCGCACTACGTCGTCCACCGAGTCCCTCAGGATCGCCGATACCCGCCGCAGCGGCACCGGCCGGTGCGGTTGATGGTCCACCAGCCTCTGCTCGATGGTATGCAGCAGGTGCTCGATGTTCGCCGGCTTGACCACGTAGTCGTCCACCTGCGCGCGGATGGCCTCCAGCGCGGTCTCGAAGGCGGGAAATCCGGTGAGGATGATGGTCACCGCGTCTGGCTGGCTGCGCCGCATGGCGCTCACCACCGTGAAGCCGTCGCCCGGCTCGCCGATGTTCAGGTCGGCGAGCAACACGTCGAAGGTGCGCGAGTTAATGGCGTTGAGCGCGTCCGCGACGCTGCCCACCGCGTACACCTCGAACCCGTGCATATCCAGGATCGACGGCAGCGTCAGGCGGATCGACGGCTCGTCGTCGACGAACAGCACGCGGGGCCGGCCTTGCGGGGTCTTCTTCAGGGACGACTCCTGCCGCGGTGAGCGGAGCTCTTACTGGTTCACCGGAATCTTGATGATCTTTTTCTGGATCGCGTAGGTCACCAGCTGCGCCTTGTTGTGAATGTCCAGCTTGCGCATCAGGTTGAACTTGTGCGCCTCGACCGTCTTCACGCTCAGTCCGAGCAGCACCGCGATCTCCTTCACCGAATTGCCTTCCGCCAACAGCTTGAGGATTTCCCTCTCCCGCGGCGTCAGGGTCGAGATGCGCGGCCGCACCTTGGCGTCGCGCACCCGCGTCCGGAAGTCCTCCACCAGCTTGCCCAGCACCTGCGAGCTGAGGTACTTCCCGCCCTTGTACACGTCGCGCACCGCGCTGACCAGTTGCGGCGCCGGCGTGTCCTTCAGCACGTATCCCGCCGCCCCCACTTCCAGGCACTGCACCAGGTAGTCCTCGTCTTCGTACATGGTCAGGAAGAGCACCTTGGTTTCGGGACGGTTTTTGCGGATCTGCCGCGCCGCCTCGAACGACGACAGCCCCGGCATGCCGATATCCAGCAGCACGATGTCGGGCCGCAGTTCGCGCGCCTTTTCCACGGCGTCGCCGGCGTCGGCGGATTCGCCGACCACTTCAAAATCGGATTCGCTCTCCAGCAGGCGGCGTACTCCCTGTCGGAACAGTGTGTGATCGTCAACCAGTAAGCACCTGATCTTCGGCATGTGGTTTCTCTGCCCCCACCTTAGTCTTTCGATGCTACGGAGAGGGTTTGTGCCGCCAGCCCCCGGCGGCCGGGGATAGGTTTTATCTGCCGCGCTGCCCGGCGGCTCGGGCTTGCTCCGTGCCCGTCGGCGAAAACGAGGGGCTCTCCTTCTGCCCCGCGATGATGAAACCGGCGCCCTCCGCCCGGGACTCGCCCGGCAGCGGCAACATGGGCGTCACCGGCACCTGCACCTGCAACCGCGTTCCCTTGCCCGGCTGCGACGAGACGGTCAGCGTCCCGCCCAGCGAACTGACCCGCTCCCGCATCCCGGCCAGGCCGAAACTGCGCCCGGTAAACTTCGTGTCGCGCATCCCCGCGCCGTCGTCCTGCACCGAAACGCAGACCACGTCTCCCTCGCGCGTGATCTGCACCGTCACCGTGCTCGCCTTGGCGTGCTTGGCGACGTTGTGCAGCGCCTCCTGCACCACGCGATAAATGGCGGTCTCCGTCTGCGGCGCCAGCCGGCCAATCTCCGACGACACCACCACCCGCGTCTTCACTCCCGCGCTCTTGGTCAGGTCCTTGGCTTCCTTGCGCACCGCCGCCACCAGCCCCAGTTCCTGCAGCACCAGCGGCGAAAGCCGCGCGATGATCCGCCGCAGCCCCTCCACCGTGCGGTCCACCACGCCCAGCGTTTCGCGCACCTTGTTCTTGCCGCTGCGATTCTTCAGCGCCGACTCCAGCATGCCCAGGTACAAGCGGATCACCATCAGCCCCTGGCCGGTTTCGTCGTGCAACTCGCGGCTGATGCGCTTGCGTTCTTCTTCCTGCGCGGTCAGCAGGTGCCCGGAGAGCTCCACCACCTGCTCTTCGCGCTGCCGCAGCGCCTCGGTGATGCGGGCGCGCTCGATGGCCAGCGCCGAACGGTCGGCGATGGCGCGCAGCAACTCGCGCTCGGTGGGTAGCCAGTCGTAAGGCCGGGAAAAGCCGATGACCAGCACGCCGATGATCTTGTCCGGCGCCTTCAGCGCCACTCCCCACAACGCCTTCGCCTTCGGATACACCAGCGGGTTCAGCAGCCCTTCGCTTCTGCCGGTGTCCTTGAGGATGGCCGACTCGCCCGTCTGCGCGATGGTGCCGGTGAATCCTTCCCCCATCGGGATGACGAAGCTCTCGTCGATCACTCCCTCCAACCCCACCGACGTCCTGGGATGCAGCTTGCCGTCGTCTTCCAGCAGGAGAATCACTCCCACGCTCGCGTCGAACTTCTGCACCGTCTTGCGCAGCACCTGCTCCAGCAGCGATTGCAGCCCCGCCGCGGACAGTTCCGCGTCCAGCACCGACAGCAGAACCTCCGACTCGCTGCGCTGCACGTCGAAGTAGCTGCCCGACACGGTCACGAATACCGCCGAATTGAAGGTTTCCAGCGCGGCGATCATCTCCGAGGTGCGGGCGAGAAAGATGCGTGCGATGTACGGTTCGGCCAGAGTCTGGTAGATCTCCAGCGAGCGGGCCACCGCCCGGGTGTCGATCTTGAGCTTGGCCAGGCGCACTCCGAAGTAGGCCAGGTTCTCCGAAAAGGAATTGATGTCGGCGCGGCAAAACACGGCGAAGCCGGTGCCGAAGGTCAGCCGTTCCAGCGCCGCCATGGCGCGCCCGTCGAACTCGAATTCCTGGAACATGCGCGTGCGCCAGCTGGCGGTGATCTCCGGCAGCAACGGGCGCAGCTCGGATGCGAGCTCGGACAGCAAAGCCCGCGCCTTCTCCTTCATCGGCAACATGGGGGACATTGCTAAGGCAAACTCCTGAACTGCGGGACGCGGGCGCGCGGGTGGAAGGTGTGCGGAACTGGCGATAATCACCTAGTAACCGCAGGGCCGTAATTGCCCTTAGTTTACCGGGTTTTCGCTTAGGGGCCAGAGAAGGCTGAGAAAAAGTTTACTGCATGCTAACTAGAGGACATTCAGTAGCTTGCGCTTTGTACCCGCCAGCGGCCGCAAGCGGCGTCGCATCGCGTGACGATCTAATCCTGCCGGCGAAGAGCTGGCGAGGGCCAGATTCAACGTTCAGCAAATTTCCTCTCTGCATCCCTCAACATCCCGCATACCATCGCCACCGGCAGCCCCACCACGTTGCCGTAGTCGCCCTCGATGCGCGGAATCCAGCGCGAGGCGATTCCCTGGATCGCGTAGGCGCCCGCCTTATCCATGGGCTCTCCGGTCGCAATGTACCCGGCAATATCGCTCTCACTCAGCCGTGAAAACGTCACCTGGGTGATCTCGCAGCCCATCTTCTCGACGCCCTCCGCCACCAGGCAGACCCCCGTCATGACCTGGTGCGTCCTCCCCGACAGCAAACGCAGCATGCGCGCCGCGTCCCTGGCATCCCGCGGCTTTTCCAGCACGTGCTCGTCCACCACCACCGTCGTGTCCGCGCCCAGCACCATGACCGCTTTGCGTTCCTTTGCGTCCTTTGCGTTGAATTCTTTTTCCCAGACCGTTCTCGCCTTCTCCCGCGCCAGCCTCTTCACGTACGCTTCCGGATGCTCACCCGCCAACCGATTCTCGGGAATATGCGCCGGACGCACCACGAACTCGAAGCCTGCGTTGCGCAGTAATTCCTGCCGCCGCGGCGACGCCGAAGCCAGAACCAGAATCGGGCGATCAGGTGATCGGGTCATCGATCTCGTGGCCTTCGTGAAACCTTCGTGCCCTTCGTGTGAACCCGCCCCATCGACGTGACTCCATACTCTACTCGATGGCGAGATGACTCGATGACCCAATCACCCGATCACCCGATAACAAGCATCCATCCTGCCCCACAACTCGTCTCACCACCGTGGCCATCATGAACTCGACCTTGCGCTACGGCGCCACCCTGCGCGGCACCTGCGCCGAGTTCCGCCTCTGGGCGCCCAACGCTCATCGCGTCCTCCTCCGCCTCGACGGCCGCGACCACATCATGCGCCCCACCGCCGGCCATGATTTTGAACTCGATCTCCCGGCCCGTCCCGGCCAGCGCTACTCGTACATCCTCGACGACAACAAACCCGTACCCGATCCCGTGTCCCGCCTCCTGCCGGAAGGCGTCCACGGCGCCACGGAAATCGTCGACCCCGATTCCTTTTCCTGGGGCCCGCCAGAGCGCTCCTGGCACGGCCTTCCCCTGCGCGACTACGTCATCTACGAACTGCACGTCGGCAGGTTTTCACCCCAGGGGACCTTCGATGGCGTCATCGACCGTCTCGACTACCTGCGCTCCCTCGGCGTCACCGCCATCGAACTTATGCCGGTTGCCGCCTTCCCCGGCGCGCGCAACTGGGGCTACGACGGCGTCTCGCTCTACGCGGTGCAATCCACCTACGGCGGCCCCGAAGGCCTGCGCCGCCTGGTTGACGCTGCCCACCGCACCGGTCTGGCTGTCCTGCTCGATGTCGTTTACAACCACCTCGGCAACGAGGGCAATTACCTGCGCCTCTTCGGCCCCTACTTCACCTCCACCCACAAGACTCCCTGGGGCGACGCCATCAACTACGACCAGCCCGGCTGTGAGCGCGTGCGCCGCTACGTCGTCGAGAACGCCCTCTACTGGCTGCGCGAATACCATCTCGATGGCCTGCGCCTTGACGCGATCCAGACCATCAAGGACGATTCGCCGCGCCACATCGTGCAGGAGATCGCCGAAGCCGCGCACGCTTTCGCCGCCGAGGCCGGCCGTACCGTCTGCATCATCGCCGAAACCGACGAGAACGACGCCCGCCACCTGCGGCCGCGGCCGCAGGGAATGGGCCTCGACGCCGTCTGGAGCGACGACTTCCACCACGCCCTGCACGCCGCGCTCACTCCCGAGCGCCAGGGTTACTACCAGGATTTCGGCCGCCGCGAGCAACTTGCCCGCGCCCTCAACCAGGGCTTCGTCTTCCAGGGAGAGCACTTCAACTTCTGGAACGCCCCGCGCGGCAACTCGCCCGCCGGCATTCCTCTCTTCCGCCACGTGATCTGCAGCCAGAACCACGATCAGGTCGGCAATCGCGCCCGCGGCGAGCGCCTCAGCGCGCTGGTTCCGCGCGGCGCGCGCAAACTCGCTGCCGCCCTGCTGCTGCTGGCGCCGCACACGCCCCTGCTGTTCATGGGACAGGAATACGACGAGTCCGCGCCTTTCCAGTTCTTCACCGATTACGGCGATCCCACGCTGCGAAAGGCCGTCAGCGAGGGCCGCCGCCGCGAGTTCAAGGACTTCGACTGGCGCGATGTTCCCGATCCGCAAGACCCCGGCACCTTCGCCCGCTCGTGCCTGACCTGGGCGTTCGAGCATCCCGGCGACGACGACGCGCGCGGCTCCGCCGAAATGCTCGACTGGTACCAATCTCTATTGGAGTTGCGCCTCGCGCTGGTCACTCCCGGCGAGCGCACCTGCCGCGCCGACCTGAGGAACGGCACGCTGCTCATGCAGGTTCCCGCGGAGAATCCGCGCCTGCGCTTGCTCGCCGCCTTCCCCGACTCCGGCCCGGTGGACGACGCCTCCGAAGACGGCTGGCGCCAGTCCCTGGTCTCCGACTTCGACGGCTACCGCGTCGCCATCTTCACTAAGTAAATCGGACCGCGCGCGGCCGCAGGCGCGACCCGAAAACACCTAGCCGCCGAACCTGCCCTGAGCTTGTCGAAAGGGCGCCTTCGCTTGCGGTGCTCGACGCGAGCGCCCCAGCCTCTCGGCTCACCTCACCCGATCACCCGATGACCCGATTCCTCACCCGATTCTTCCCGGCTTCTTCAGATACTTCCCCACAATCGCATCCGCGCTGCGCATGGTCAGCGCCAGCAAAGTCAGCGTCGGATTCGCCGAGCCGTTGTTGGGAAACGACGACGCTCCCACCACGAACAGGTTCGGCGCCTTCCAATGCTGCAAATACGGGCTCACTACCGACGTCTCCGGCGAGCTCCCCATCACCGCGCCGCCCTGCAGGTGCGTCGTCTGGTACGACACCGCGTTGTAGCGGCCCAGCGGCCGCGCCGGGATGATGTCCTTTCCGCCCATCTGGCGCGCGATCTCCGCCGCCTTGCCGGTCATGAACGCCACCATGTTGCGCTCGTTATCGCGCCAGTCCAGCGTCATGCGCAGCAGCGGATCGCCAAAGCGGTCCTTGTACACCGGGTCGAGGTCCATGAAGTTGCCGCGGTACGAGAGGTGCTCGCCCAGGAAACCCACCGTGGCCGTGCGGTCGTAATGTTCGATGGCCGCCTTCTTCCACTCCGAGCCCCAGCGCGTTTTCACCGACGCCGGCACCGTTCCGAAGTTCTGGATCGGACGGCTTCCGTAGCTGCTGACCATCACCGTTCCCCCGCGCAGGAACGGCAGCTTGGCGTGGTCGAAGGCGTCGCCGTCAAAGTCGCCGATGGCAAACCCCGCGCTGCCCGACCCCATGAACCGGTTGAGCGGCTGGTCGAAGAACAGGGTCGCGCCGGCATGCGAGACCTGGTGCGTGAGGTTGCTGCCGGCCGTCCCTCTGCGGCTCTCCGGGTCGTACGCCGCGCCCAGTTGCGACAGCAGCAGCAAACGGGTGTTGTTCAGCGTCCACGACGCGAGCACCACGATGTCGGCGGGCTGGAAGACCTCTTCGCCGCTGCCGTCGATGTACGACACGCCGGTCACGCGGCTGTCGTTCCCACTGGATTCATGCGCCAGCCGTCGCACCGAGCAGCCGGTGCGCAGCTCGACGTTCGTTTGCCGGCTGAGCACCGGCAGCAGCAGGTTGGTCGGCTGCGGCTTGGCCCCGATCATGCACCCGAAGCGCTCGCAGAAGCCGCAGTAGGAGCACGGCGGACGTGTGATGCCGTCGGGATTGGTATACACCTTGCTCCCGATTGCCGAGGGATGCGGGTAAGGGTGGAAACCCAGCGACTTGGCCGCGTCGCGAAACAAGGCCGAGAGATACGGGGTCTTCTGCGGCGGAAGCGGAAATGGGCCGCTGCGCTCGCCTTCGAAGATATTTCCGCCGGCCATCGGGGAGCCGCGCAGGTTACCGGCTTGCCCCGCGGTGCCGAGCAGGGTCTCGGCGCGCACGTAGTAAGGCTCCAGTTCCTCGTAGGTGATGCCCCAATCCTGCAGGCGGTGATCTTCGGGAAGCCGCGCCTCGCCGTATTTCTCCCTGGTGCTGCTTAACACGCGAAAGACGTCCGGCAGAAAGCGTGGGGTGATGCCGTTCCAGTGCTCGCCCGCGCCGCCCACTCCGGAGCCGGGCAGGAACGACGCCAGCTGCCGGATGGGAAATGCCTTCTGCCGCGAGTGATGCCGCAGGGTGACGGTTTCGCCGGAGGCGTCCTGCATCATGCGCAGGCGCACCGCGTAGTCCAGCTCGTCCATGCCGCTGAGATACTCGCCGCGAGCGCGCGGCCCTCCCCGCTCCAGCACCACGATTTTCAGCGCCGTGCGCGCACCCAGCTCCTTCGCCATCAGCAGCCCGGACCAGCCGCCTCCGGCAATCGCCACGTCCACCGCCGGCAGCGTCTTCATTCTCCGTCCTCGCTGGGATGGTAAGGACGGCCGAATGCCTGGCTGAGCTGCTCCAGGTTCACCGGCTTGGGGCGAAAGGCCTGTCCGTAATGCGTCTCCACGTCGCCGGCGTTGCTCATGCGCGGCCCGGGATAGCCGATCAGCTGCCACCCGATCATGCCGGCGTTCCCGCCGTGCACCGGGTCGCAGAACATGCCCTCGATGGTGTGCGTGCGCAGGAGGCGGAAGAAGACGCTGTCTTCCATCGCCTGCAGGCGCCGGTCCTGCTCCTGCGCCGACAGCCGGTCGAAGCCCTCCAGCTCCTTCAGTCCTTCGCGATAGATCTCCCGGGGCGTAGCCTTCCCCTGGTATCCGAACTCGGGCTCGCTCTCCTCGAAGGGCGGATGCGTGTAGCGGTGAGCGTCCCTGCCGTAGGGGCCGGCGAGCTGGCGGTCGATGTAGACGGTGACGTTGGCCTCGCGCGCCCCGGGCCCGCTTTCATCGCTGGGAAAGATCCGCGCCGTGGCCGCGGCCACCAGCAGCGCCTCTTCCCTGGTGAAGAAGCGCAGCGGAATACGCAGTGGCTTCTCCTCGCCGCTGATCCGCAGCGGCTCTCCTTGCAGCGTGTACACCAGCAGGCCGCCGACCGAGGCCGCGGAAAGAGTCAGGAATTCACGACGGCGCATTCGCCACCTTGGGACTTGGGTTTGCTATCGCTTGAGTGGCGACATTCTTACATGAATCGCGCGCCCGCCGCCTCCGGATTCTCTCCGACCTTGGTGTCCTTCGTGTAACCTTCGTGACCTTCGTGTGAACCGGCCCTTTCCGTTCACACAAAGGCCACGAAGGTTACACCAAGGCGCACCTTATCGATCACCCGATTCTTACTTCACCCGGTGTCCCGGTGGCCCGATCACCCGATTCCTCAGCCGCCTCTTGGGCACAATCTCCCCCACCGACTGCCGCCCTTCGGCGACGCCAATCAGGAAGTCCTGCGCCGAGAATTCCGGCTTGCCCTCCGGCCGCACCCACGTTCCATCCGCCTGGATCAGCCGCGCCTTACAGCTGTCGGCCAGGTACGCCGCCAGGACTTCCTGCTTGAGTCTCTGCCGCAATAACTCATCCGCGACTGGAAACACCACTTCGACCCGGTCGTATAGATTCCGCGGCATCCAGTCCGCCGAGCCCAGATAAATTTCCTCGTCGCCGCCGTTGTCGAAAAGAAAAATCCGGCTGTGCTCCAGGAACCGGCCCACGATGCTGCGCACGCGAATCCGGTCGCTGACCCCGCGCACTCCCGGCCGCAGCGCGCACATGCCGCGCACGATCAAGTCGATCTGCACTCCCGCCTGCGACGCGCGGTACAGCTCCTGGATGATGTTCTTGTCGGTCAGCGCGTTCATCTTGGCCACAATCCGCGCCGGACGCTTGTGCCGCGCGTGCTCCGCCTCCCGCGCGATCAGGGTCATGACTCTCTGCGCCAGGTTCAGCGGCGCCACCTGCAGCGGGTCGTAGTCCGGCTGCTCCGCGTACGCGGTCAGGAAATTGAACACGCCGTGCACCGCGCCGGTAATCTGCTCGTCGGCGGTAAACAGGCTGAGATCGGTATAGAGCCGGGAGGTGATGGTGTTGTAATTCCCCGTGCCCAGGTGCGCGTAGCGGCGGATCGCGCCGTCGGGATCGCGCCGCGTCAGCAGCGCCAGCTTGCAGTGCGTCTTCAGGCCCACCAGCCCGTGAAACACCTGCACCCCGGCGTCTTCCAGGTGGCGCGCCCAGCGGATGTTCGAGGCCTCGTCGAAGCGCGCCTTCAACTCCACCACCACCGTGACTTCCTTCCGCGCCGCCGCCTCTACCAGCGCGCGAATGATGGGCGAATCCTCCCCGGTACGGTACAGCGTCTGCTTCACCGAGAGCACGTTGGGATCCGCCGCCGCCGACTCGACGAACCCCACCACCGCGTCGTAGGCGTCGAAGGGATGATGCAGCAGCACGTCGTGGCGCTGCAGTTCCTCGAACAGGTCGCGCGACTTCGCCGTCAGGTGCAGTTGCCGCGCCGCGAATGGCCTGAACTTCAGCTCCGGCCGCGCCACGTCGGAATACAGCGTCATCAGGCGCGACAGGTTCACCGGGCCCTCGGTCTGGAACACCTGCCACGGGTCGATCTCGAAAATTCCCCGCAGCCGCTCGATGATCTCCTGGTCCGCGCCGGTCTCGATTTCCAGCCGCACCACGTCGCCGCGCCGCCGGTTGTGCAGTTCGCTGCGCACCGATTCCAGCAGGCTGCGCGACTCCTCTTCCTGCAGGTACAGATTGCTGTTGCGCGTCACGCGGAAGGCCGCCGACGACATGATGTCGTAGCCACGGTACATCCCCGCCGCGTGGTAGGCGACCAGGTCGGCCAGCGGCACGAAGTGATCGCGTCCGTCCGACGACGGCACCCGCACCAGTCGCGGCAACGCCCGCGGCACCGTCACCACGCCCATCACCGTGCTCGACGCTCGCCGCTGCCGCCGCAGCAGGAACGCCAGGCACAGCGCTTTATTGATCACCCGGGGAAAAGGATGCGACGGATCCACCGTCACCGGCGTCAGCAGCGGGTCCAGTTCGCGCTCGCAGTAGTCGGCGATGAAGCTTTCGCCTGCGGAATCGAGTTCGTGCAGCGCCAGCACGCGAATGCCCTGCTCGTCCAGCAGCGGCCGCAGCGACTGATTCCAGCAGCGGTACTGCGCCTCGACGAAGTTCTGCGTGTCCGCCACCAGCAGATCGCGCTCCTGCAGCGGCGTCAGCCCGTCGGGACCGGCCTCGGTGTAGCCGTCCTCGATGCGCTGCAGCAGCCCGGCGATGCGCACCTCGAAAAACTCGTCCAGGTTGCTGGCGGTGATGGCGAGAAACTTCACCCGCTCCAGCAGCGGGTTGCGCGCGTCCTCGGCCTCTTCCAGCACCCGCCGGTTGAAGCCCATCCACGACACCTTGTCGTTGAAGTACAGCGACGGATCTTCCAGCGAGCGGCGCGCCATCCTTAAAAACTCCTGCCGCGGATCTTCGCGGATCATCGCGGATTTACAAATAGAAATAAAGACAATCCGCGTTCACCCGCGGAAATCCGCGGCCAGCCTTCTCTTGCGATCACCAGATCACCCGATTTCTTCCTACGCGTGCGCGTGCGCCCGCGCTCTCCGCTCCGGGTACAGCGGAAACGCCTCCGCCATCTGCAGCACCTGGTTGCGGACCTCGCGCAGCGCGGCGGCGTCGTTGCGCTCGTGCAGCGCCCGCGCAATCCACTTCCCGATCTGCCGCATCTCGCCTTCTTTCATGCCGCGCGTGGTCAGCGCCGGCGTGCCGATGCGGATGCCGCTCGGCTTCAGCGGCGGGTTGGTGTCGAACGGAATCGCGTTCTTGTTGACGGTGATTCCCGCTTCGCCCAGCGCTTTCTCCGCCTCGCTCCCCAGCATGCCCGCCGCGAACACGTCCACCAGCATCAGGTGCGTGTCGGTGCCGCCGCTGATGATGCGGAAGCCCTCGTCCTTCAGCGTCTGCGCCAGCACCTTGGCGTTGGCCACGATCTGCCGCGCGTACTCCTTGAACTGCGGCTGCATCGCCTCGTGGAAGCACACCGCCTTGGCGGCGATGATGTGCACCAGCGGGCCCCCCTGGTCGCCGGGGAAGACAACTTTGTCGATCGCCGCCCCAAACGACGCCTGCGACAGGATCATCCCCGCTCGCGGCCCGCGCAGCGTCTTGTGCGTGGTCGAAGTGACGATCTGCGCGTGCGGCACCGGCGACGGATGCACGCCGCCCGCCACCAGCCCCGCGAAGTGCGCCATGTCCACCAGGTACAGCGCGCCCACCTTGTCCGCGATCTGCCGCATGCGCGCGAAATCGATGATCCGCGGATACGCGCTGCCGCCGCCGATGATCAGCTTCGGCCGCTCCTTCTCCGCGATCCGTTGCAGTTCGTCGTAGTCGATCGTCTCCGTCTCGCGCGTCACCCCGTACGGCACCACCTTGTACGTCTTGCCGGAAAAATTCAGGTGATGTCCGTGGGTGAGGTGGCCGCCGTGCGCCAGGTTCAAGCCGAGGATGGTGTCCCCCGGCTGCAGCACCGCGCCGTAGGCCTCCATGTTGGCCGACGACCCCGAGTGCGGCTGCACGTTGGCGTGCTCGGCGCCGAACAACTGCTTCGCCCGGTCGCGCGCCAGGTTCTCCACCACGTCGGTGAACTCGCAGCCGCCGTAGTAGCGCCGCCCGGGATAGCCTTCGGCGTACTTGTTGGTGAACACCGAGCCCATCGCCTGCAGCACCGCCTCGCTGACGAAGTTCTCGCTGGCGATCAGCTCCAGCCCTTCATGCTGCCGCCGCTCCTCGTTCTCGATCGCCTGCGCGATCTCCGGATCCACTTCGCTCAAAGACCGCGACATCGCTTTGCCATTCATAAGATTTCCGATTTGCGATTGGTGATTTGTGATTTCTGATTTATGGGTGCCGGCCAAACTTCCGCGCCAATCACAAATCGCAAATCACAAATCACAAATTACGTCTGGTCCGCCGCTTCTTCTTCCAGTTCCTCGCGCTCGATGGCCATGATCTTGTTCACCCGCTGCGCGTGCCGCCCGCCGGCAAACGTCGTCTTCAGCCACGTGTCCACGATTTTCACCGCCT
>DASUBK010000463.1:0-8193 GCA_035763305.1 Terriglobales bacterium
CAACGTAACCTCTCAAATTGGCCGACGTTTCAATGAGCCACAGTCCTGTTGGCCAGACGCACATGAAAACAGTGCACCACCACAACGGTCGGTGTATCCCGATCGCATCTAGATACCGCCCGCCGAATTCTATGCAACAAGGAAGAACAGTGCCTGCGGCAAAGGTGAAGAGAACGGCTCTATTCCGTGTCACGGCTACTCGGTCGGTGCAGGGAATCCTGCTCGCCCCAGCCCCCAGTCCCTAGCCCCTTTTACTGCTTTTTCTTCGGCGGGTCCATGCCCGCGTCGGCGGGAAAGGCTTTGAACTCGACCGCTCGCTCCTTGGTCGTGGACTTGTGCTCGGCGTCTTCCGTGACCTGCTTCAGGGTTCCCTTCAGCACGTAGTACGCCTCGTCGCCTGGCGCTTTGCCTTCTCCCCGCTCCACCGTGCCGGTGAACTCATACGACACGCCATGCACGGAGCGGGTGTCGAAGTGCATCTTCTTCCCTTCGAGCGTGCCGGTCTTGATCATGTGGTCGAGGAAGGCGCCGCGGTCGGCGTCGCTGTCGCCGTAGCGGGAGATGAATCCGTCCACCTTGCCGCCGTCCACATCAATCTGCACGAACTCTCCGTCGCGCAGGAAGGTGTACATGCCCGAGATATTGGAAGTCGGAGCGGGTGGAGGATTGTCCTTGGCAGGCTGCTCTTGCCCGAGAGCAACGCCGGTCAACAGCAGCAGAATCACGGCACACGGCAGAAGTCGCATAACAGAGTTCCTGCCCTATTCTACCGTTGCAGCGCCCACGTAGGAACAGACGGCGCCCACGTAGGAACAGGCGGCGCCCACGTAGGAACAGGCGCCCTCGCCTGTTCGGCGGACGCGCCAGCGTCCGCAGCTCTTCTGACATCGGTGCAGGCGGGGCCGCCTGCACCTTCGTGATACCGGACATCCCGCGAAACTGGGCTATAATCCAGCTACTCACCAGGCCAGCGGGAGTTGGAGTGTACCAACAGGGCAATTTGTTCGAAGCGCACGATGCCCACCCTGTCCCGCGCCCGCGCGCGACGCGCCCGCCCGTGCTGCTGATTGAGCCTCCGCCCTTTTGGCGCGTCTTCTTCTCCAACCTGCTCGACGCCGTGCTCGGGGTCCGTCCGGTGCAGCCGCTGCTCAGCTCCCGCCCGGCGCCCTTCTGGCCCGACGTGTTCGTGGAGCGCCCGATTCCCTGGGCTCGCATGCGGCAATCGGCGCTGCTGCACCTGCTGGGGACGTTGGTCCTGGTTACCCTGGGCGAGATGTGGCTGCGGCCGAGCGCGATGGTGGTGCGCACCGACTTCGACCGCTCGCACGTGACGTACTACCCCGCTTCGGACTACCTGCCGCCCATCGACACCGGCAGCACACCGCAGCCCAAGCCGCGCCACGGCGAACCCGCCTACGCGCGGCAGCAAATCGTCTCCGTGCCGCCGCTGCACGACAACACTCACCAGACCATCATCACGCCCGACCAGATCAAGCTGCCCGACGACGTCTCACTGCCCAACCTCGTTTCTTGGACGCCGGTGCCCGGCCCCGCGCCGGCGGAGGCGATCGCCGACCGGTCGCAGACACCGCACCTGGCGGAGAGTGTTATCGCGCCGCCACCGGACACGGAACGAAGCTCGACGCGGCTGATTGCGCCCGCGCTGCCGGTGGATGTGGCGCCGCCACCGCCGGATGTGCTGCGAGAGGAGCGCTTGCAGGCGCCCTCGTTAGCGGCGTCGCCGGTCGAGCCGCCGCCGGACCCCACTCGCCGCTACCGCATGAATCTGCCGAATGTGGGCGAGGTCACGGTCATCGAGCCGCCGCCGTCGTTGCGCGATTTGCACGATCGCAATCACGTTCTGAATCTTCCGGCGCCTGAGGTGGTGGCGCCGCCGGTCACGGCGCGCGGCGCGGGAAAGCTGGGCGCGCGGAACATTGCGCATCTTGATACGCAGGTCGCGGCGCCGCCGGAGCCGATGCGGATCCGCACTGGACCCAGAGGACGTCGGCGCGCCGGCCGCGCTGTGGCTGCGCCATCACCGGCGGTGGTCGCGAGCGCGGCGCACAGCGGCAATGCGGTGAAACAGATCATTGCGCTGGGACTCAATCCGGCGCTGCCCGGAGCGCCCGTCAACGTGCCGCCGGGCAGCCGCTACGGCGAGTTCGCCGCCGGACCTAACGGAAAGCCCGAGGCGCCCGGCACACCCGACATCACGGCCGCCGGCGATGGCGCGGGCAATCTGTCGGCCAAGGCGATCCATTCACTGCCGCCGGGAATCTCGGTGGCGCCGGCCCCGCCCGCGGAAAGTGCGTCGGCCAATGTTCCGAACGCCGCTCCCGCCGCGCCGATCAGCGCGGTGAATCGCTCCCTGCTTGCGGCCGCGGCAATGCCGATGAAGGTTGGCGACATCGCGCGCCAGATCCGCCCGGCCGGATCGGCGCCCGCCGTCAGCGATCCCGACCCCATCAATCGCGAGGTGTTCGGCGCGCGCCAGTACTACACCATGCAGCTCAACATGCCAAACCTGACCTCGGCGGCGGGAAGCTGGATCATCCGCTTCGCCGAGTTGAACGTCATGAAGTCGGAGGGCGACCTGATCGCGCCGCAGGTCACGGTGAAGGTGGACCCCAAGTATCCGCCCGAGGCGGTGCGCAATCGCCTGCAGGGAACCGTCATCCTCTACGCCGTCATCCGCAAGGACGGCTCGGTGGGACAGGTCCGGGTGCTGCACGGCATCGATACCCAACTCGATGCCAATGCCTGTACCGCGCTGCAGCACTGGCATTTCCGCCCGGCGATGAAGAACGGCTCCGCCGTGGACCTGGAAGCCGTAGTCCAGATTCCGTTCCAGGCGAGAAAAACAACTTTCTAGTTTCTAGTTTTTAGAAGAACTGAAACTGAAACTGAAACTGAAACTTACGAACTGCTCTTGCCCGCGTTGGCCAGGGCGGCGTTGTCGCAGTATTCGAAGACAGTCTGGTTGGTGCAGATCTCGTAGTAGCGCCGGCCGGTCCACTCCTTGAAGGAGAAGTCGCTGGCCTCGATGCGGGGGATAATGCCCTCGCGAATAACGATGCGGTGGAAGATGTCGCCGCCGAGCGGCACCAGGCCGGTATAGAGCCGTACCTTCTCCTTGTTCCACAGAGTCGGCAACTCCAGCTCATGGCGTTGCAGGGAAATTTCCTGCTGCAGCTTGTCGAATGCCGCCTGGTTGATGTGGATGCCGCCCACGTTGTAGCGCATGAGGAACTCGTCGGGATTGCCGCCGGTGTCCTCGTCCTCCACGGTCTTGAACGAATACACGTTGAAGAGGCTGGTGCCGTCGCCCAGCACGCGGCGGGCGCCCTTGTTGCAGGACGACAGGCGGTCGCTCTCGTTCAGCGCCTTGGAGATCATGATGCGGCTGCTGCCGTCGAGCAGGTACATGGGCGCCGAATCCTGGAAGGAGATGCCGATACCCAGCTCCAGCGTGGGCAGGCCCGACGCCTTGGATTTCTCGTTGTAGGCGCGCACGATCTCGATCATCTCCCGCGCCAGCACGCAGGTGCGCGCCACCGGGAAGGCGCGCTCTCCCTCGCGCTCGAACAGCGCCAGGATCACCGCGTCGCCCTCGATGAACACCTTGGTGGCGGCGTACTTGGGCAGCAGCTTGTTGATGGGATCGTAGAAATTCAGGCTGAAATACGACGCCGGGTTCAGCCCGCGATCCAGCAGGGTGCGGGTGAGCGTAGTGGAGTCGCGCACGTCCGCCTTCAGAATGCAGTGGCAGACCACCTTGCCTTCCGACGGCTTGAGTTCGGAAGAGAGCAGGAACTCGTAGAGCGTGTTGTTGATCGAGGAAAGCTCGCGCAGCTTGTCGTTGGTGATGAGATTGACGTGGTCGAGGGCGGAATTCAGCGCCTCCAGGCTGCGCAGGTCGCGGTGGTAGCGAATGAAGTCGCGCAGGAAGCGGCCGGCGAACTTGGCGCGCTCGGCGCCGCGATAGCTGCCCACGCGCCGCACCGCGGCATCGAGGTTGGCCCGCGAGAGGCGGCCGTGCTCCTCCAGGTACTGCTCCACCCGCTGCCGTTCGGCCTTGTTGACCAGGGCGTTCTTCAGCTGCTGGGCGTTGATGGGCGGCGAATACTCCGGCAGAAGCGCTACCGCTTCGTAAGCGGCGATTACCGGGTCCATCACCCCTTCGCGCTCCAGCAGATCCAGCCAGGCGTTGAGCAGGATTTTCTGCGACTTGCCCTTCTGCGTGCTTTCGTCGGGTGAGCCGCCGGCCACCAACTCGTGCGCGTTTTCCGGCACGTTGAGCAGGGGATCGATGGGCTCCTCGCCGCTGCGGTCGCCGAAACCGAGCGAGACCAGGAACGCGCGGGTGATTTCCAGCAGCGTCTGAAAGCGATCGACGTCCTTCTCGAAGTTGCCGAGCATGACGTAGTGCTCGGCGTTGATGTAGTCGTCGCGGCCATCGTCGGTGAACATCAGGCGGTTGATCAGCAGGGCGTAGGCCGTGGGATCGATGTCGCCGAACAGCGCCCGGCGGGTGCGCGCCAGGATTTCCTTCTCCACGTCGCGCAGGGTCTGGAACATTTCCTGCGCCACCTTGCGCAGGACGGCCTTCTTCGCCAGCTGGAAGGTGGCCACGCGCTCGCGCAGTTCCACTGCCTTGCTGCTGCCGGCTTGCCGCGGCCCTTCAAAGGATTTCAGCTTGGTGCGGCAGCGCTCCAGGGCGACGGCGAACTGCGCTTGCAACTCCGCCCGCAGGAACTTGATGACCGCCAGACGGGCCAGCAGGTCGACGGAGAGGTTGTGCTCGTTCTTGGCGCGGTTCAGCGAGGCCACCAGCAGGTCGGCAAGCGCCGTCTTGAATTCCGGCGGCGGCGGAGGCGGCGGGGTCTTGCCTCCCTGCGGGCGTACGATCAGCCACGGCGGCGGTTCTTCGGGACGGGAGACCGGCTCGGGCGTGACCATGTCCTGCACGTCGCCCTTAATCGCGATCAGGCGGGCCAGGTGATTGCGGGCCACCTCGGTAAACAGCGGGCTGAGAAAAACGTCGTGGCGCAGGTTGTCCACGCCCGCGACCAGCCCCTCGACTTCCAGCCGCGGCGCATACGAGATCAGCCGGAGCTGCCCGGCGTGCTCGACCAGGTTCTCGGTCCTGAGAAAAGAAAATGCCATCAGGCAGGAGACGAGACTCTCCTCTCGCCCCCGATCTCCTCCAGAGAGATTTTGCCTAACCTGCGATGCAGAGCGTATCACGCTAAGGTGGGGGTCCGGAATGACCTTTGTAATCAGGGAATCAGGCAGGAAACGGGGGATCGCACCATCGGGTCATCGGGTCATCGGAAAAGGCAAACCGCGGATTTACGCGGATGTTCGCGGATTTTCGTTCTTGATCCGCGATCATCCGCGGAAATCCGCGGTTAGATTTTCCATCACCCGATCGTCAGATGACCCGATGGCGAGATGGCCCGATGGTTACTTCGACCCTCCGGATTTGCGCGCGGGCTCGAATTCGTCGCCTTTCTGCCAGCCGATCTCCGCGCTCTGCGAAGCCGCCTTCCAGCCCAGGTCGAAGCCGAAGCGCGCCATGTCGGCCACGCCGCGGAAGTCCCAGGCAGGATTGAACTGGTCGGACGGTTGGTGGTAGTGCTTGGCGTTGAAGTCCTTCGCCTGCTGCATCGCCCACTCGCGCGGATGACCCTCGAACTTCATGCCTTCGTTCATCGAGAACGACGGGATGCCGACCCGCGCGAAGCTGAAGTGGTCGGAGCGGTAGTAATGCCCGGCGCCGGGATTGGAATCGGGCGCGATCTCCAGGTGGAAGTCGCGGGCGGTGGATTCCACCACCGGGTAGAACGTGGTGCGCTCGGCGCCCGATACCTCGACCTCCTGGGGAATGCCCATCGGCGCCAGCGCGTCCAGGTTCAGGTCCAGCGACACCTGGGATGCGGGAATGGGCAGATGCTTGGCAAGGTAGTCTGAGCCAAGCAGGCCCTGCTCCTCGGCGGTCACGGCGCTGAACAGGACGCTGCGCCGCGGACGCTCAGCCGCGCCGGAATAGACACGCGCCAACTCCAGCAGCACGCCGCAGCCGGTGGCGTTGTCCACCGCGCCGTTGTAGATGTTGTCGCCCGGCTGGTCGGGATGGATGCCGAGGTGATCGTAATGCGCGCTGTAAGCCACCGCCTCGCGCTTCAGCTCCGCATCGCTGCCGGAAAGCATGGCAACCACGTTCTGCGATTCGAACGAGCGCACCGCGCTGGCGATGTTCGCCTTCACCGTGAACGGCAGTTCGACCGGCTTGAAGTCGCGCGACTGTGCGTCTTTCATTAGCGTGTCAAGGTCCTTGCCGGCCGCCGAGGCCAACTGCTGCGCGATCGCCAATTGAATCCAGCCTGCCAGCTTCAGCTTCGGCCCGGCGGATTTCAGGTACGAAGTCTCTCCTCCCCAGGAGCTGCGCACCACGTCCCAGCCGTAGCTGGCCATCTCGGTTTTGTGGATGAGGATGGCGGCCACGGCGCCCTGGCGCGCCGCCTCTTCGTACTTGTAGGTCCAGCGGCCGTAGTAGGTCAGGGCTTTGCTCTTGAAGAAGTTCGCGTCTTCGGAGGGCGGCTCGTTGACCAGCATCAGCAGCACCTTGCCGGCGAGGTTGGCTCCCTTGTAGTCGTCCCACTTGTACTCCGGCGCCTTGATGCCATAGCCGACGAACACCACGGGCGCATCAATCGTGTCGGTAGCGCTCTGCGACTGGTCGTTGAAGACGATGTCGTCGTAGAGGCGCAGGTCCATGGCTTTGCCGCCTGTCTGCACGAACGAGACACGGCTCTCCGGCTTGGTAGTCACGCCGACCATCGGCACCTTTTGCAGGAAGGTGCCGCCGTCACCGGCGGGCTGGAGGCCGTAACTCTCGAATTGGCTGGCGATGTACTCGGCGGCGAGATCGCCCCCGCGCTGCCCGGTGCCGCGGCCTTCCAGCAGATCGCTGGACAGGAAGCGCACGTGAGCGCGAATGTGTTGCGGATCGATGGCCTTCATCGCCGCCTTGGCCGAGGGCGGCAGCGACGCGTCGGTAACGGATTGCTGGCTGGCGGCCGGTTGCGCCATGCAGGCGGCAGCCGCGAGGAGAGCGACGATGAGAGCGCGGTTCCAACGGATCATGCGACCCCCTGAAGATCACAAAACCAGATAGTTTAGCCTCTGCCCGGGCGCTTGGACCCGCGAAGGTCGTCGCGCGAAGGAGGGGATTCCGTATTTGGTCCGGCAAGGCTGGGACAGGATGCCGGAATCAGGTTGGTACTCAACAGGGCTGCCTGTGGGAAAACTCGGAGCTATAATGCCGCCCATGCACCCGCGCCGCTCCCAACCCGCCGACGGACGATGGCTCGATATCGAGGAAACCAGGCTGGTCGCCGACCTGCGCCTCATGCACGCCAAGGTGAATGAACTGCATGCCTGCGTGGCCAGTCTGAAGCGCCGCCACATGGAGGCCGACATCTGCAAGTATGCCGACGGCCCCGTGCTCGACGAAGATATCGAGAAGGTGGACGAGATTTACTTGTGGTTCGTCAAGGTCAAGAACGAGCGGGAACGCTCCAGCAAGCGCGCCTGACCTTACGACTGCGGGCCGAAGTGGCGCAACACCTTCCCCGGTAGCGCCCCTGTTACTTTCCCCTCTTTGACTACCCATTGTCCCGACACCATGACCGCGGGAATTCCCTCCGGCGCCGCCAGCGGGTCCTGCACCGTCGAGCGGTCAATCACCGTTGCGGGATCGAACAGCACCAGGTCGGCGACGTAGCCGGGAGCAATGCGACCGCGATCGCGCAGGCCCAGCCACCCAGCCGGAAGCTGCGTTGCCTTGTGAATGGCGGCAGGCAGCGACAGCACTCTCTGCTGGCGCACGTAGTAGCCGAGAATGCGGGGAAAGCTGCCGGCGCCACGGGGATGTCCGCCTTTCAGCTCGCCGTCGGTGCAGAAGGCGATTCCCGGCTGGGCGAGGAACCAGCGCACGTCGTCCTCGCTCATCGAGGTCACGATGACGCCTTCTTCCGGCCGCGGCTTGCCTTCCTGCGGCTGGGTCTCGCGCACGATGCGCATGTAGGCGTCAGCGGCGTCTACCTTCCAGGCTGCCGCGATTTGCGCCAGCGTCTTTCCCTCCATCGAGAGATCGGGCGAGTAGCGCACTACGCGGATCGCCTC
>DASUBK010000464.1:0-3759 GCA_035763305.1 Terriglobales bacterium
ACACGGTGGCGAAGCGCGCCGGCAGGATTTCCGTTCGGCGGTGGATGCTGTCCACCACCCGCTGGTGGCGGACGCTGGCATTGGCCAGCCAGTCGAGGTTTTCCATGTTCTGCTGCAGCGAGGCGCCGAACTGCACCGCATCCACGCGGCTGATCCAGCAGACCAGGCCCTCGAGGTCGAGGGTCTCGACGGGCGAGATCCCGTCCACGCCTTCGCCCGGCTCGAGCCGCGGCGGGCGCTTGCGGGTGATGCCGTAGAGGTAAATCAGCCGCGCCGGCTTTTTGGCGGCAGTTGCCATAGATTCCGGGTGAACGCCTTCAACTCCGCGGCGCCGGCGATGCCGCGCGGCCGCTCCGGCAGACAGTAGATCGCACCACGATATTTTCGCCGCAGGCCGGCCAGCGCGGCCGCCTGCCATTCCTTCCGCCGGCGGCAACGCGCGCAGCGGCCGGGATCGTCGAGCCGCACGCGGTTGACGAAGAGCGCCCCGCGAGGAGCGCCCAGTTCGTCCAAAGCCCGCAACAGGCGCTCGGTTTCGCGGTCCGGCAGCGGCTCCGCCAGCATCACCGGCCACACCCGCGCGCCTTTGGGATTCCGCAATGCCTGAGCCAGGCCGCGCACCCGCTGCTCCAGCGTCGCGATCTCCACCGCCACATCCTGGACCAGCGCTAGTGTACGGTGGGGTGCCAGGGTTTTCAACAACAGGCGCGACCAGTGCAGGATCCGCTGCGGCATGCGCAGCAGCTCCAGGGCGTGCCCGGTGGGCGCCAGATCGATCATCACACGCCCCGACCCTTGTTCCAGCAGGTCGAGGATGCTGAGCGTCGCCGCCAGTTCGTCGAGGCCGGGCGGCGTCATATCCAGCAGGGCGCCGATGACCTGCCGCTCGAAGCTCAATTCCACGTGCACTCCGCCGCTGCTGACCTGCAGGCTGTCGGCGAGCTTGCGCTGGGCGCGGTCGGCGAATTCGCGGAAGCGCGCCGCGGCGTCCACTTCCATGGCCAGCAGATGCCGGTCGCCGAGGACAGGCGCGAGATTGTCACCCACCGGCTGGCGAAAGACATCGTCGAGCGAGGGTGCGGGATCTACCGAGCAGATGCTGATGGTCGTCTTCGGTTCTGCCGCGCGCGTGTGGTAGGCGAGCGCCGCGGATACGGTGGTCTTCCCCACTCCGCCTTTGCCGATGCTGAGGGATAAAGGAACGTCGAGCAGCGGCCAGCCCTGTCGTTCGAGAGGCAGTCGAGATCCAGCCGGTCGAGGTCGACCGGCCGCCAGATTGACTGATGCTGCGCGCGGAGGGGATGCCGCTTTCGGCAAGGCGCCGCCGGCGAAGACGTGAGCCCCGAAGGCGCGCAGCCGCGCGGCGCCCATGACCGGCGAACCGTCGTCCTCTGCCACTCGTTGCGGGATGCTGCGAAAATGCCGCCTAAGGAACTGCGCCGCGCGGCGAGCTTCGGCCGATCGCGCGGAGCATTCATGGCATCCGCCGGCGCGCGTCACCACGCGGTTCAGCACGATCTCGCGAATGCGTAGCGGCGGCGACGACTGGCGCATCGTCGCGGCCACCCGCACCGACTCCTGTAAGGCAAAATCCTCCGGCGTGGTGACCAGCACCAGGCGGGATTGCGGCCGGGTGAGAGCGTCGTGAACGGCTTCCACCGCGCGCCGCCATTCAGCCAGGAACGGATGTGCCGAGGCGGTCGGGGTCGATCGCCCTCCAAAGCGTTCCGCCAGCAGCTGGTCGCGGCTGGCGGCGATCTCCAGGAAGCGCAGGAAGCGGAGGAAGTGCTCCGGCATCTGCAGCAGGCGCAGGGTGTGGCCGATGGGCGCGGTGTCTACCACGATTTCCGCGTAGCCGCCGCGCTGCAGCAGCTCGGAAATGGTGAGCAGCGCGGCCACTTCGGCCATGCCGGGAATGGTTTCGTCCAGCAGCGGCTCGATCTCTTCGCGGGTGAACATGGTGCCGCTCTCCACCAGCGACAGGATGGCGTCACGATGCCGCGCCAGGAATTTGCGGAACTGCTGCGCCGCGTCGATCTGCCAGAGCGTCAGCGAGGACAGCCGGCGGCGGCGCCCTTCGGCTCGCGCTCCGCGCTCGCCTCGAGGGCAAGCCGTCAACTTGCGCCGCGCGGCGCCGAGGCGGATTTCAAAGATGTCGGCGAGCGAATGGGCGGGGTCGGTGGAGAGCAGCAGCACGGGACCGCGTTCGGCGCGCCAGGCGGCATAGGCGCTGGCCAGCGTGGTTTTTCCCACACCGCCCTTGCCGACGAAGAATGAAACCGCGGTCACGCGCCGCATTGTAACGGGAGCGATGCCCTGGGAGTGGAGCAATAGACTCCAGCACAGGATTCTGCATCACAGAAAACGTGCAGCCCTCCTCGGGCCAATTCGATCACCGGCCGGATGAGCACAACCAACTGCTGATCCGTTGCACCTGCCGCTATTGCCACAGCCTGGTTGGCGCCTCCGCCGACTGGCGGAACCTGCGCATCATGGAAGAGGCACACCAGTGCCCCGACCTGCGCAGCGGAATCAAGTCCATGCTGCGGCAGCCGCCGCCGAGCCGAAACTCTAGCCGTTGACCCGCTTCATGGCTGGTTCCGGATAGCGCATACCCGCCGCCGCTCCCGGCGGGAAGGCCTGCGCCAGGCGCGCCAGGTCGCTGGGATCCAGGTTCAGGCTCGCCGCCTGCGCGTTCTCCTCCAGCCGCGGCTGCGATTTCGTCCCTGGGATCGGAATAATGTCCTGCCCTTGCGCCAATAGCCACGCCAGCGCCAGCTGCGCCGGGGTGCAGCTCTTCTCTCGCGCCATCGCTTCCAGGCGTTCGGCCAGCGCGCGGTTGCGGCTCAGATTTTCGGGCTGGAAACGCGGGGCGTTGTGGCGGTAGTCGCCGGCGGGGATGTCTTCCGGACGCTTGAAAGTCGCCGCCAGGAATCCGCGGCCCAGGGGACTGTAGGCGACGAATGTGATGCCCAGCTCGCGGCAGGCAGGCAGGATCTCCTGCTCGGGATCGCGAGTCCACAGCGAGTACTCGGTCTGCAGCGCCGCGATGGGATGCACCTTGTGCGCGCGGCGAAGGGTTGCCGCCGCCGCTTCCGACAATCCCAGGTAGCGCACCTTCCCCTGCTCGACCAGCTTCTTCATAGCGCCGACGGTATCTTCGATCGGCACCTCGGGATCGACGCGGTGCTGGTAGTAGAGGTCGATGGTAGAGACGCCCAGGCGCTTGAGGCTGGCTTCGCAGGAACTTTGTATGTAATCCGGCCGGCCGTTCACGCCGATCCAGCTGCCGTCGGAGGAGCGCACGTTGCCGAACTTGGTGGCCAGGAAGACTTCGTCGCGGCGCTGGCGGATGGCGCGTCCGACCAGTTCTTCGTTGTGGCCCATGCCGTAGACGTCGGCGGTATCGAGGAAATTGATTCCCAGGTCGAGGGCGCGGTGGATGGTGGCGATGGACTGCTCGTCATTGCGCTGGCCGTAGAACTCCGACATCCCCATGCAGCCCAGTCCGACGGCGGGCAGTTCTTCGCTGGTGAGATCGAGGCGGCGGGTGGGCATTGCGGGCTGGTGCGGGCTGCGGCGGTCGCGGGTCATCGGCGATTCCTCCGCTTACAGCATAACCAAAAGGCGAGCTGCGGGTGTGGGCAGTGATACAGGCTCTATGTCCTTCGTGGAGCCTTCGCGTCCTTCGTGAGAACAAACAGGGCCGGTCCACACGAAAGACACGAAGGTTCCACCAAGGCGACAAGCACGAAGGCC
>DASUBK010000465.1:0-2966 GCA_035763305.1 Terriglobales bacterium
GAAATTCGCGGCATTCGCTTTCGCGTCAATTATAGAACAGCAGAGCGCAACGCATGTGGAAGGCGGGAGTGTCTTGCGCGGTTCCCATCGTGTATAGTGATCGGGCTCCGCGCGATTCTTCCACCTCGCATGAAGGCACCGTTTCACGGCGCCGCACTCTTCGCGGCGCTTCTCGCTATTTCGGCCGGGGCGCAATCGAATCCCACCGACCGCGCCCGCAACCTGCCCCGCGAACCGTTCCATATTATGGGCAACCTCTACTACGTGGGCGCGAGCGACGTCACCGCGTTTCTGATTACCAGCGCGCACGGCAGCATCGTCCTCGACGGCGGCTTTGCGGAAACCGCGCCGCAGATTCTCGCCAACATCCGCAAGCTCGGCTTCGATCCTAAGGATGTGAAGTGGCTGCTGAACAGCCACGCGCACTCCGATCACGCCGGAGGGTTGGCGGAGTTGAAGCGGGCAACGGGAGCGCAAGTCGCGGCCAGCGCGGGGGATGCACAGCAGTTGCAGCGCGGCGGACTGCACGATCCGGATTTTGCCGACCGCTTCCTTTTTCCGGCCGTCCGCCCGGACCGCATTCTCCACGACGGCGACACCGTTACGGTGGGCGACGCGACGATGACGGCGCACATCACGCCCGGCCACACGCACGGCTGCACCACTTGGACCATGCCGGTGCACGACCAGGGGCGCACCTACCAGGCGGTATTCGTGTGCAGCGTGTCCATCGTGGCGGCGCGGGTTACACCGCTAAAAGAAGAGTACGAGCGCTCCTTCGGTATTCTGCGCGGGCTGCCGGCGAACTTGTTTTTCGGGTCACACGGAATATTTTTCGATCTGGACGGCAAAGCCAGGCGTTTGGCGGCGGGCGAAACGCCGAATCCGTTCCTCGACGGCAAAGGCTACCTCGAGTACCTCGACCAATCGGAGGCAGCGTTCCGGAAGAAGCTGAAAGAGGAGGCGGCGGCAACTGGCCACTAGCCACTGTCCACCGACCACTGCTATGCTGCGCTCAACATTCGCGGATACAGGGTCCTCGTGCTGGTCGAATTGCGCGTCGAGAACTACGCCGTCATCGATAACGTGGTGGTGGAGTTTGCCCCGGGGCTGAACCTGCTGACCGGCGAAACCGGCGCCGGCAAATCCATTCTGATTGACGCGCTGGCGCTGCTGCTGGGCGGGAAGGCCTCGCCCGAAGTGATCCGCCATGGCGCCGACAAGGCGGTGGTCGCGGCCGTATTCGAGATCGCCGAGGGCGCCGCGGCTACCATCCTCGAAGCCAACGGCCTCGACGACGCCGGATCGGAGTTGATCCTGCGCCGCGAGATTACCGCCGGCGGGCGCGGACGCGTCTTCATCAACAATCAGCCCGCGATCGTCGCGGTGCTGAAACAGTTGGCGCCGCTGCTGGCCGCCATTCACGCGCAAAACGAGTCGCTCGTGGGCTTCGACGCGGAGATGCGCCGCGAGTTGCTCGATGGCTACGCGGGCATCGACACCGGCGCCTGCACCGAGGCGTTCGCGCGCTGGAAAGAAGTGCGCGCCCGCATCGCCGAACTGGAGCAGGACGAGCACGACCGCCTGCGGCTGGTGGACCTGTGGAGCTTTCAGAAGAAAGAGATTGAGGCGGCGCGCCTGCAAGCCGGCGAGGACGAGAAGCTCGAGGCGGAGAAGCGCGTGCTCGCCAACGCCGAAAAAATCTATGGCGCGGCGATGGGCGCGTACGAGTTGCTCTACGAGGGCGACGCCTCCGCCGCAGCGGCGATTCGCGCGGCGTCGCGCCAGATCGCGGATCTGGTGAAGTACGACGCGCAGTTCCAGGATTCCGTCGCCGCCCTCGATGCGGCGCGCATCACGGTCGAGGACCTCGGCGCCACACTGCGCGATTACGCCGGCGGCATCAACGCTTCGCCGGAACGGCTGGCGGAAATCGAAGATCGTCTGGCGGTTCTGGACCGCCTCAAGCGCAAATACGGCAACAGCGTTGAGGAGGTGATGGCGTTCGGCGACGCGGTCAGCCGCAAGCTGCAGCAGATCGAAAATAAGGATGAAAGCCTGCGGCAGCTTCGTGCGGAATTGACTGCGGCGGAGAAGAAGTACCTGGCTGGCGCGGGTGAGCTGTCGCGCAAGCGCGCTGCGGCCGCCGCCAGGCTGGAAAAGGACGTCGAAAGGGAAGTCAACGAGTTGGCGATGAAGGCGCGCTTCCGCATCGAGGTCACCGCAGCCGAGAATTCGGCCGGCTGGACAGCCGATGGCTTCGATTCTGTCGCCTACCTGATCGCCACCAACGCCGGCCAGCCGCTGGGGCCGATCGAGGACATCGCCTCCGGCGGGGAGCTCTCACGCGTCATGTTGGCCCTGAAAGCAGTGGTGGAGAGTTCCGGCAATCACAAACCGCCAAGAAGGCCCCCCGGCTGGAAGCCGGCGCTACGCACGATCATCTTCGACGAGGTGGACACCGGCATCGGCGGCCGGGCCGCGGAAGCGGTGGGCAAGAAGCTGAAGGGCCTGGCGCGCGGCGCTCAGGTGCTCTGCATCACCCACCTGCCGCAGATCGCCTCCTTCGCCGACCACCACTACGTCATCGAGAAGCGCGAGTCTGCCGGCAAGACCAGGACCAGCGTGCGCCGCCTGGAAGGCACGGAGCGCACTCAGGAGTTGGCCCGCATGCTGAGCGGGGCCAAGGTCAGTGAAACGTCGCTGAAACACGCGGAGCAACTGCTGAAGGCGAATCATGCGTAGGTGCAGGCGCCCTCGCCTGCACAGGCGAGCGCAGCTCGCCGGTCCCGACAGGCGAGGGCGCCTGTCGCTACCGAATCCGGACAGGCGGGGAGGCCCTGTCGCCACGTAGTTCCGGTGGGCCAGGAGCACTCCTGGCCGGCCTTTGCCTCCGCTGGCTGGCGGCACCACGCCATTCACTGCTAATTCCTGATTTATCTTCCGTTTACGTTGACGTACAATAT
>DASUBK010000466.1:0-6047 GCA_035763305.1 Terriglobales bacterium
GAGCACAACGAGCCGGTCGCGCAGGCGCAGGTGGTATTGCTGCGCGCCGCAGTCGGAGAAGGTGAGATGGCCGTATCGCAGGTCACGCAGCGCCAGACCGACGATCTCGGCGCCTACCACTTCGCCCACCTCGCGCCGGGAAATTATTACGTCGCGGTTTCTGCCCGGCCCTGGTACGCGATTTCAGCCGTGGGAATGATGCGCAATGCCCGCGGAGACTCCTTGACGCCGCAGCAGGAACGCGAGCGCAGCGCGCTGAACGTCGCCTATCCGCTCACCTACTACCCTTCGGCGGATGAATTCACCGATGCCGAGAGCATCGCCCTGCACCCCGGCGACCGCACCATCGCCGACATCAGCCTGCACGCCGTTCCTGCGCTGACGGTGCGCATCGCGCGCCCGCCCGGCGGCAGCCCGCGCAATCGTCCCCATCCTTCGCTGAGCGCGGTGCTCCCCGACGGCAGCACCTTCGGGATGGGCGGCGCCGCATACCAGAGCCGTAATGGCGAGATGCAGATCACGGGGATCGCGCCCGGACATTATTCCCTCACCGCCTTCGTTCCCGGCCGGAGGCGGGAGATGGGCGTGACCACGCAGCAGGACATCGATCTGTCAAGCGACACCGAGATTTCGCTGCAACCCGGCTCTTCCGCCGCGGTTGCGGGCAAGGTGGATTTCGGCGGTGTGTCGTGCGCGCAATGCCGGGTGGTACTCACCAGCACGGCTGTTCGCCACTCGTACACCGCCGAAGTCGTCTCTGGCGGGGACTTTGTCTTTGCGGAGAGCCCGCCCCGCGGCACTTACGACATCGCGGTCTATGGAGCGCAGGATGTTTACGTGCGCAGCCTCGCCGCTTCCGGCGCCACAGTCCGCGGGCGACAGTTGACGATTCCCGGCGGTGGCGCCGTTTCCCTGGCGCTCGCGCTTTCCAACGGCGTCGGCCGCGTGGAAGGACTGGCCCGCAAGAATGGACAGGGTCTCGCCGGCGCCATGATCCTGCTCCTGCCGGAAGACTGGCGGCAAAATCCCGGCCTGGTTCGCCGCGATCAGAGCGACAGCGACGGCAGCTTCACGCTTCCTTCCGTCGTGCCGGGCAACTACCTGCTGCTGGCGCTGGAGAGTGCGTGGGACTTGGAGTGGAAAAACCCGGCGGTGATACAGCCGTTCCTCAAGAACGCCGAGCGAGTACAGGTCGCGGCGGGAGGATCATACGAGGCCACTCTCAACGTGCAACCAGCCACTCAGAAGTAGCCCGCGAACCGTTGCGATCGAAATTCAGTCATCCCGAGCGAAGCGAGGGACCTGTTGTAGACACCAACAAGATGTCGGTGATTACAACAGATCCCTCGCTTCGCTCGGGATGACTGAATTTCGCCGCGACACTACATCTCGCCACGACAGCACTTGGCGGATCAGGAACCGTCGGTCTGTTACCAGATTCCCTTATCGCTTCCCGTCAGCTTAAACGAGATCGCGGCGGCCGAGGCCAGCGGCGGCAGCAGGCTCAGCCGGAAGGTCGCGGGCACATTGCCGCGCAGCGCCGTCGAGCTGATCTGCTTGGTGTACAGCTTGGCGCCGTCGGGCATGATGGGCACGCGCAGGAAGCATTTACGCACGAACAGTTTTTCGCCGCCGAAGCGCGCCGCCGCCACCACCTCGCGCGGCAGCGTCAGGCCCTTGCCGCGATACTTGCGCACGTAGTCGGAGACGATTTGCAGGTAGGTGGCGACTCCCGGCCAGATTCCGCCGATGTTGGCTGCCGACTGCAGTTCGGTGAAGTTCACCGCGCCCGCATCCACCAGCGAGGCCGAGTTGGCCATGTCGGAGATGCGGAAGTAGAAGTGGCGGTACATGCGCTGCAGCGTGGCCACGACCACCCGCTCCTCGGGCGCCGGCACGGGGAAGGTGTAGCCCTGCACGTCGCGATAGACTCGGCGGTGGCTGAAGCGCTGCGCCAGGTCGATGTGCTCGCCGGTCTGTCCCAGCCGCTGGCAATGGCACTCCACCGCCTCGCGCAGGCCGGGGATGGCGAAGTTCCACTTCTGCGCCAGCCGGTCGCCCCAGCTGCGCGGCTCCACCTTGGCGTTGAGCCGGCGGGTGAAGACGCGAATCACCGCCTCCGGATCCGCCGTGGTGTAGAGATCGAGATCGTTGCCCAGGTCCGGCCAGTGGTCGAGCGACTTGATCACCGTGGTCGGGCACCCGTTCGCCTCCAGTTCCCGCACCACCTGGTCAAGGTGCTGGAGCGCGTTGTCGATGCGGGCGTGCTCGGCGTCCAGTACCGTCGCCGCCCAGGCGGATACGTCGGCGTTACCTTCCAGCGCCGCGCGCCGTGCCAGGGCGGTAAAGCCGCGCACCACCACGTGATGGCTGTCGGCCAGCTCGACAAACTCCTTGCGCTGCTCGGGAGTAAGCGCAGCGGCGTAATCCACCGCGTCGTCCTGGCGGGCCGCTTTGGCGGTACCGCCCAGGGTCAGGGCAGAAAGAATGTGGACGTGCTCGCGATCGGTCTTGGTTTGCGGCGATGGAACAGGCAGAGCAGACACGGAGATCCCCCAGGGAAAATAGCTTTGCCCTTGCTTGGATGTGAGCTGCTGGCGGAATGTTGTTTGAGGATTAGCTGCCAGCTCTCAGGTTTCAGCCTGATCGCATGAGCCTTAGCCGGGGTGCGGCCCGCCTGACCCGAGTCGAGTTGACAGCTTAGAGCTAAAAGCCAAGAGCCCGACAGCTATAATCTCCTGTCTTCCACGGAGGCTGCTTGGCCTACAACGACCTGCGAGAGTGGATCGCCGCTCTCGACAAAGCAGGAGAGCTGAAGCGCGTGCGCGCCGAGGTGGATCCGGTGCTGGAGATCACCGAGATCACCGACCGGGTCAGCAAGCGCGAGGGAGCGCACGCGCCCTCGCGTGCGGGCGGCCCGGCCCTGCTCTTCGAGAACGTCAAAGGCCATCCTGGCGCCAAGGTGCTGATCAACCAGTTCGGCTCTGCGCGGCGCATGAACCTCGCGCTCGGCGTCGAATCGCTCGACGAGATCGCCGACCGCCTGCGCTTGTTCATGGACGTGAAGTCGCCGCAGGGCCTGCTGGACAAAATCAAGATGCTGCCCATGCTCGCCGACCTGGGCAAATTTTTTCCCAAATCGGTGAATAGCGGCCCCTGCAAGGAAGTCATTCGCCGCGACAACATCAACTTGCTGGAGTTCCCCATCCTGCAATGCTGGCCGCAGGACGCAGGCCGCTTCATCACCCTGCCCTGCGTGATCAGCCGCGACCCGCGCACCGGCAAGCGCAACGTCGGCATGTACCGGATGCAGGTCTATGACGGCAAGACCACCGGCATGCACTGGCAGCGGCAGAAGGTCGGCGCCGAACACTACCGCGAGGCCCTGCGCGCCGCCGCGGCTTCGGGATCGGATGTACCCCGGCCGCCCTCGGCCGGGGCGAATCGCGCCTCCGCGGTCGACATCATGGCCCGCACCTCCGGGGGCACGAGGAAATCCGAGTCCGGCAATCCCAAGGGCCGCATGGATGTCGCCGTCGTCGTCGGCACCGATCCCGCTCTTACCTTCTCCGCCATCGTGCCCGCACCGCCCGACGTCGAGGAGTTCCTGATCGCCGGCTTCCTGCGCCAGAAGCCGGTGGAACTGGTACGCTGCGAGACCGTCGACCTGGAAGTTCCCGCCAGCGCGGAGATTGTCCTGGAAGGATATGTGGACCTCGACGAGCTGCGCAGCGAGGGCCCCTTCGGCGATCACACCGGCTTCTACTCGCTGGAAGACCTCTATCCCGTCTTCCACGTGACCTGCGTCACTCACCGCCGTGATCCCATCTACGCCACCACCATCGTCGGCAAGCCCCCCATGGAGGACGCGTGGATGGGCAAGGCGGTGGAGCGCATCTTCCTGCCGCTGATGAAGCTGACCATCCCCGAGCTGGTAGACGTGAACCTGCCGGTCGAGGGCGTCTTCCACAACCTGATGATCGTCTCGATCCGCAAGTCGTATCCCGGCCAGGCGCGCAAGGTGATGAACGCCATCTGGTCGCTGGGCCAGGCGATGTTCACCAAGTGCATCGTGGTGGTGGACGAAGACTGCGACGTGCAGGACCTGCGCGAGGTGGTGCTGCGCGCCTTCAACAACATCGATCCCGAGCGCGACATCCAGTTCACCCTCGGCCCGGTGGATTCCTTGGACCACGCCTCGCGCCTGCCCGACTTCGGCTCCAAGATGGGCATCGACGCCACGCGCAAATGGCAGAGCGAAGGCTTCACGCGGCCGTGGCCGGACGAAATCACCATGAGCCGCGAAGTCAAAGAGCGCGTGGACCGGATGTGGAAAGACCTCAAGCTGGAGGAGTGAGCTTCTCACGACCAATCGGACCGCGCGCGACCTCGCGCGCCATGTCTACCAGTCCCGCGCGAAGCCGCTCCAGTAGTCGAACGAGTTGGTCGGCTTCCCTTCGCGTCTCTGCTGCTCCTCTTTGGCGAACAGCAGCACGTACGTCAAAGCTCGCATGCGGCCGAAGGTGCGGCGGTCGGGAGTGGAGGGAATCACCGATCTCCAGGTGCCGGTGTTGATGTAGAAGCGGTCGCCCGACGCATCGCTCTTGAGCAGCGTGACCAGGGGAAAATGGGTGTGGCCGGAGATGACCAGGCGCACCTTGTTCTCCTGCAACACCTCCTCGCGCGCGGCGTAGAGCTGCGGTTCGGGCTGCTCGCCGCCCAGGAAGTAATGGGCGATCTTGCGCGAGGCCTCGCGCGCGGCAGCGTTGCCCCAGCCGCCCAACTTCAGCAGGCCGCGCGCCAGTTCCAGCTCCGCCGGCGCCCACGGGCGCTCCAGCCGCTCCAGCCAGTAGCGGAAAAACTTGTTGTCGTGGATCTCGTCCAGCAGGTCGAGGATCACCGGCACCAGGCGGTCCCAGGCCTGGTCGGGGGTGAAATGCTCGTCGGAGGGATCGAGCAGGTAATCCAGCAGCGACGACTGCGGCCGCACGTCGTCGAATTGCAGCAGGCGCAAATACAGGCTGCGCAGCACCGGATCGCGGCAAACGCGGTCGTCGCCATAATGCCGCCGCAGCAGGAACGGCAGGCGCATGGCGACGTCGATGGTGACGAAGTCGCCGAAGTTGGCGCGGTCGTAGGCATCGCCGGAGATGTCGAGCGGTATGCTGCGCTGCCTGGTCAAATCGGCGGCAAAGTTGGAGGGATCGTATTCGTGGCCGTGGCGGATGAGCGTCTCGGGGTCCTCCAGCAGCGCGTAGCGGGGAAAGCGCCGGCCGCCCGGGAGACCCAGCAGCTCGCGAATGCGGGCGCGAATGGCATCCGAGCCGTCGATGATGCGGTCGTGGTTGCCGGCGAGCAGCGTGATCTTCGTCTTGCAGGGAAATGGGCGCGGTTCGCCGCCATCGGCCTCGCGATAAACCCCTTCCGCCAGCAGGTGAAAGCTCTCGATGGCCTCGGCCACGGCGGGTTCCACCGCAACCGCATCCACAATGCGCAGGATCTTGCGCTCCAGTTCCGGCGAGAATTCTCCGTTGGTGACATAGGGCCGCAGCGGGTCCTCGAACCACAAGGCGGTGCGGCTGAGGTCGAAGAGATCGCCGGCGATGATCAACTCGAACTCCTTCGACCCATGCCGCTGCGCCTCGCCCGCCATCCACACCACGAAGCGGGTGAAGACTCTGGGATCGAGATTGCGGCGGAAGCGCAGCTCCTCGCCGTTCGGACCGCGGATGACGTCGGAGGCCTCTTCTTCGAAGTGCAGGTCGGAGATGACGGCGATCATGGCGTGCAGGCTGCCTCAAGCGAACAAGATGGGATGTAGGAAGTTTCTTGCCGGTGGCCAGCTCCTGTGCTGGACTGCGTCAGCGCGCGAAATATCCGGTTTTCGCCCGCACCGCCAGCCCGGGACGCTTGCAGCGGATCATAATTTTACGAAAAGTCCCATCGCGCTCCGGGTTCGAGGTGTAGTACGCCAGCTCGTAGGAGCTGCGCAGCTCCTCGGCGATTTTCTGGAAGTACTCGTGGGGGTCGGTTTTGGCAGCGTCGAT
>DASUBK010000467.1:0-5100 GCA_035763305.1 Terriglobales bacterium
TCCACGTAGCTGGTCTTGCTGGAGGCCGGTCGACCCCGACCGGCGTCTCACAACCGTCGAACCAGACCGGACAAACAAGAACCCCGGCCGAAGGCGGCCGGGGTACATGGTTCCAAGTTATTCTGTTCTTCCGTGTCGAAATCTCGCTCTGCTCTTCGCCAACAACTGAGAACCAACAACGAACAACCGGCAACTAGATAATCTGCCGCGCCTTGTCCTTCATGGCGGTGGCAAAGATCTCCGCCGCGTCCGGCTCGCCGCGCACCAGCGACTCCACGAAGTGCAGCGCCTGCTGGCCCTTGATCTTCCCCGGCAGAGGGGCAGTCAGCGGATCCACCACCGCCTCCAGCACCGCCGGACCAGGCGTGTTGAGGAACTGGTCGATCATTTCGCCGGCGTGCTTCGGCTCCTTCAGCGTGTAGCCGGTCGCGCCCATCGCCTTGGCGATCAGCGCAAAATCGATGGGCTGCAACTGCACGCCGAATTCAGGATTGCCCAGGAACACCATCTGCTCCCACTTGATCTGTCCCAGGTAGTCGTTCTTGATGACGACTACTTTAATGGGAAGCTGGTATTCCACCGCGGTAGCCATCTCGCCCATCAGCATGGTGAAGCCGCCGTCGCCGACGAAGGCGATGACCTGCCGGTCGGGATAGGCAATTTGCGCCGCATTGGCGTAGGGCAGGCCCGGCGCCATGGTGGCGAGATTGCCGGAGAGCGTCATCTTCATGCCGCGGCGGGCGGGAATCTGGCGCGCAAACCAGGTGGCGATGGTGCCGCTGTCGCAGGTCACGATGGCGTCGCTCTTGAGCCGCTTGCCCAGTTCCCAGGCGACCACCTGCGGCTTCATGGGCGTGGAGTCGGAGGTCCCCAGCTTCTCCATGAATTGCCACCACTCCTTCATGCCCTCCTGCGCCTTCTTGAGGAAATCGCGGTTTTCGTTGCGCTTCAGCAGCGGGATCAGCTCCTGCAGCGTCTTCTTGCTGTCGCCGACGAGGCCGACGTCGACCGGGTAACGCAGCGAGATGTGGGTAGGGTTGGAATCAATCTGCACGCATTTGGCCTGGCCCGGCTTGGGGTAGAACTCGATGTACGGGAAGCTGGTGCCGATAAGGAAGAGCGTGTCGCAGTCGGTCAGGGACTCCTGCGACGGCGTGGTGCCCAGCAGACCGACGGCGCCGGTGGTGTAGGGGCTATCGTCGGGCACGCAGGCTTTGCCCAGCAGCGGCTTGCCGATGGGAGCGCCCAGGATTTCGGCGACCTGCTCGAGTTCGTCGGTGGCGTGCAGCGCCCCGGCCCCGGCGAGGATCATGATCTTCTTGCCTTCGCTGAGCACATCGGCGGCGCGGCGTACGTCGTCCGGCTCGGGCAGGCGGGCGCTGCGCGCGTACACATTGGAGACGTGGTGCGGCTTGTTGCGCTTTGACGCCTGCCACTTCGGATGGACCGACATCTCCTGCACATCGGTGGGGATGGTGATGTGGGCGACGCCGCGATAGGCGATGGCGGTGCGGATGGCCAGTTCGGCCACGTTCTCCACATGCGTTGGGCCCATGATGCGCTGGTTGTAGCAGCAGACGTCCATGTAGAGCTTGTCGGTCTCGACATCCTGCTGGGTGTGCGTGCCGATCAGGTCGTGATACTGCAGGCCGTCGATGGCCAGCACCGGCTGGTAATCGAGCTTGGCGTCGTACAGGCCGTTCAGCAGGTGGATGGAGCCGGGGCCGGAGGTCGCCAGGCAGACGCCGAGGCGGTTGGTCATCTTGGCGTAGCCGCAGGCCATGAAAGCGGCGGCTTCCTCGTGGCGCACCTGGATGAACTTAATTTTGTCCTGGTGGGTGCGCAGCGACTCCATGATGCCGTTGATACCGTCGCCCGGCAGGCCGAAAACAAATTCAACACCCCAATCGATCAGGGTTTCGATGAGAACATCAGCAGCGGTCATGAATCCTCCTCGTGGATCGACGAAAAATGTGCACCAAGTTGCCGGCCGGGGAATCGAACGAGCAAATACAAACCAGCGAATACAACCGTAGGATGCAGGCGGCGCATCGGCTGCTATCTGGAGTAGCGGAAAATCTCGCGTCGCGATACGCAGGAGGGGAAAGAAAAAAAGCAGCGCGGCGCGCCATCCTCTGCCAACGCGGTTGCGCTCCGCCGGGTTCTGGTACAATCACGAGTTTCAGTGATGTACGTCACAGTCGCTAGTGAAGTCAACCCCTCTGCAAGTGCGGGCCCCGCGTGGGCCCACTAAGTGAAGTGAGATGACGGCCTGGTAGATGCCCCAGATTTTTCATCGCAGCACCAATACAATTTCCCGCTTCACCATCGTGCTGGCTGTGCTGGTCGTCTCGGGATTCTTCTTTCTGACCGAGCAACTGCAGCGCTCGCCGTACACCAGCTGGCAAGGCGTGGCCCGCACCCAGGTGGTGCCGTTCAGCCACCAGCACCACGTGAGCGGCCTCGGGCTGGACTGCCGCTACTGCCACACCTCGGTGGAGGTGTCCAGCTTCGCCGGCATCCCGCCGACCAAGACCTGCATGAACTGCCACTCGCAGATCTGGACCAACGCGCCCATGCTGGAGCCGGTGCGCGAGAGCTTCCGCTCCGGCACCTCGCTGGTATGGGCGCGGGTCAACGAGCTGCCCAACTTCGTGTATTTCGACCACAGCATTCATATCGACAAGGGCGTGGGGTGCTACGACTGTCATGGCCCGGTGGACCGCATGGCGCTGATGCGGCCGCAGGCCACCCTGCAGATGGAGTGGTGCCTGAACTGCCATCGCGCGCCGGAGAAGTTCCTGCGTCCCCGCGACCAGGTGTTCAACATGCGCTACCAGCCGCCGGGGGACGGGGTCGTCGTCAACATCGACGGCAAGAAATTTGAAAATCAGATTGCTCTGGGCACGTACCTGAAGACCAAGTACCACGTGCGCAGCGTGCTCGATATCACCAGTTGCACTACGTGTCACCGATGAAGGCGGGTCCAGAGTTGAGTACGAATCCAGATTCGATGAGCGGCAAGGCGGGCGACGGGCTGGTGCAGATTCGCACCTCCGCCCCCGGCGACTACGCCGCGGTCAAGCAGCGCCTGCAAAAGGCAGAAGCGCCGGAGTTCTGGCGCAGCCTGGAGGAACTGGCCGGCACGCCGGAATTCGAGGAGATGCTGCACCGGGAATTTCCCCGGCAGGCCGGCGTTCTCGACGAAGTTTCGCGGCGCAACTTCCTCAAGCTGATGAGCGCCTCGCTGGCGCTGGCCGGGCTGACCGGCTGCACCAAGCTGCCGATCGAGCCCATCGTTCCCTTCGTGCGCCAACCGGAGGAGATGATCCTGGGCAAGCCGCTGTTCTTCGCCACCGCCATGGATTTCGGCGGCTACGCCGAGCCGCTGCTGGTGCGCAGCAACGAAGGCCGGCCCACCAAGATCGAAGGCAATCCCGAGCACCCGGTCAGCCAGGGCGCGACCTCGGTGTTTGCCCAGGGCTCGATTCTCGATCTCTACGATCCTGACCGCTCCCAGACCACGACCTATCTGGGCGAAGTCCGGCCGTATGCGTCCTTCATCGGCGCCATGCAGGGCCCGATCTCGTCACAGAAAGCGCTGAAGGGCGCGGGCTTCCGGCTGCTGACCGGCCCCATCAGTTCGCCCAGCCTGGCGGCCCAGATTCGCACCCTGCAGCAGAATTTCCCGCAGATGCGCTGGCACCAGTGGTTGCCGGTGAATCGCGACAGCTGGCTCGAGGGCAGCAAGATGGCCTTCGGCGCTCCAGTCGAGGTGCAATACCACCTGGAGAATGCCGACGTCGTGGTCAGCCTCGACGCCAACTTCCTCTATCCCGGCTTCCCCGGTTTCACCAGGATCGCGCGCGAGTGGGCGAAGCGTCACCAGCCGGACAGCCCCAAGGGCCTCAACCGTACCTACGCCATCGAGAGCACGCCGACGCCGACCGGCTTCAAGGCCGAACATCGCCTGCCGGTGCGCGCCTCGCAGGTGGAGCAGTACGCGCGCGCGCTGGCCTCGCGGCTGGGCGTGAACGCCGGCGGCGGCAACGTCGCTCCCGAGCACGCCGCCTGGCTTGACGCGCTGGCGAAGGACCTGCAAGCGCATCGCGGCGCCTGCGTCATCATTCCCGGCGAACAAGCGTCGGCCGTTGTGCATGTGCTGGCGCACGCCATGAACGAGGCGCTGGACGCGGCCGGCAAGACCGTCGCCTACACCGATCCGGTCCTCTACCAGCCGGAAGACAATCACGATTCGCTGCGCGCGCTGGCGCAGGACATCAACGCCGGCAAGGTGGACCTGCTGCTGATGCTGGGCGGGAACCCGGTGTACGACTGCCCGGTGGACGCGGACCTCACCGGCATTCTCGGCAAGGTGCCGCTGCGCATCCACCACGGCATCTACCAGAACGAGACCACGGTTTACTCCCACTGGCACGTCAACGCGGCGCATTACCTGGAGAGCTGGACCGACCTGCGCGCGGCCAACGGCATGGTGTCCATCGCCCAGCCGCTGATCGCGCCGCTGTACGGCGGCCGCAGCGCGCACGAGGTGCTCGCCATATTCAACGGCCAGCCGGAAACATCGGGCTACGAGCTGATTCGCGCCTACTGGCAGTCGCAGTACAAGGGCACAGACTTCGAATTGTTCTGGCGGCGCGCGGTGCACGACGGCTTCATGGGCGGCACCGAATACCAGCCGCGGGCGATGAAGGTGAAGGCCGGCGCGATTCCGGCCGCCGCCAACGAACCGGCGCCGCAGGGGCTGGAAGTTCACTTCTATCCCGATCCCAGCGTGTGGGACGGCCGCTACGCCAACAACGGCTTCCTGCAGGAGTGTCCCAAGCCGCTGACCAAGCTGACCTGGGAAAACCCGGTGTGGATGAGCCCGGCCACCGCCAAGCAGCTCAAGCTCGATTGGGTCACGCAGGACACCGCCATCGTCACCCTGGAGCACAACGGGCGCAAGGTGGATGTGCCGGTGTGGATCCAACCCGGGCAGCCCGACGGGCAGTTGAGCTTCTTCCTCGGCGGCGGGCGCACGCGCTCCGGGCGCACCGGCGACAACAAGGGCGTCAGCGCCTACCAGATCAAGTTTTT
>DASUBK010000468.1:0-6696 GCA_035763305.1 Terriglobales bacterium
CCATACCTGCCCTAGGTAAGTGACCTCGGTGATGCGGCGGAACTCTTCCGGCGTCAGATCCTGGAATTCGCACAGGGCGCCGGCCATGGCGTCGTTGACCCACACGTCGATCGGACCCAGTTCGTCTTCCACCCGCTGCGCCGCGGCATCCACTGCCTTGGGGTCGGCCACGTCGCAAGGAAGCACCAGCGCGCGGCCGCCGAATTCGGCTACCTCGCGGCGCGCGCCTTCCAGTCCGTCCACGCCGCGCGCGATCAATCCCACGTCGGCGCCGTGGCGCGCGAATTCGCGCACGATGGCGCGCCCCAGCCCCGCCGACGCTCCCGTCACTACCACTACTTCCCGCGACCTTCCCTTCGCCATTCCGCTCTCCTCTTCCGTTAAGGTTTTATAGGTTTCAGAGATTTCATGATGTTTCGGAGCTTTCCGGGAAATGTCCGAAACCTCTGAAAGGTCCGAAACCTTCTAGTGAGATAGGCTGGTGGACGCTGAACACACGCACGCTACGTGATGAGATGCAATGGGTTTACATTTGGGTAGGCCCGGGCGGGTTCCTGCACGGAGACGTTTTCGCGCATCTTACTTCCATCAGCCGGCCGTCGAAAGCTGGTGGCCGGCAGCCAGCAAAGAACAGCCATGTACCGTGCCATCGGAGATTACGCCCTCATCGGCGATAGCCATACCGCCGCCCTGGTCAGCTCGGCCGGCTCCATCGACTGGGCCTGCTTCCCCGACTTCAGCAGCCCGGCCGTCTTCCTGCGCCTGCTCGACGACGCCAAGGGCGGCTACTGCTCCGTCCACCCGGCGAAGCTGCGCCGCTCCCAGCGCCAGTACCTCAGCGGCACCAACATCCTGGAGACCATCTTCGATACCGAGACCGGCAGTCTCACCGTGCTGGACTTCATGCCCGTGCACCAGGCGGACGCGGAGCGCGAGCACGGCCAGGACCTGCTCTCCGACCATCGCATCATTCGCCTGCTGCGCTGCACCGAGGGTTCGGTCGAGTGCCGCGTCGAGTTGAAGCCGACCTTCAACTACGCTCGCACCCGGGCGCACGTCTTTCGCCGCGACGCGCGGGTCGCCATGTTCTCCTCCGGCCCGGTGGCCATGTACGCGCAGCTCACCGAGGACGTGGAGTGGCTCGACGACGCCGTCACCGCGACCGTCAAGCTGGAGAAGGGCGCATGCTGCCCCATCGTGCTCACCTTTACCGACACTCCCGACCGCGAAGTGGAGCCGCTCTCCGACCGCGATGCCCGCGCCGCCCTGGACGAGACCAAGGCTTATTGGCATCAGTGGTCGGGCTCCTGCCAGTTTGAAGGCGAGTACCAGGATCTGGTGCTGCGCAGCGCGCTGACCCTGAAGCTGCTCACCTACGAGTCCAGCGGCGCCATCATCGCCTCGCCCACCTCCTCGCTGCCGGAGTGGATCGGCGGCTCGCGCAATTGGGATTACCGCTTCTGCTGGCTGCGCGATTCCACCTTCACCCTGATCGCGTTGATGAATCTCGGCTACTTCGGCGAGGCCCACGACTTCTTCAAGTTCCTGCAGCGCACCTTGCCCGCCAGCGCCGGAAAGTACCAGATCCTCTACGGCATCTGCTCCGGGCGCGACGCCGAAGAACGCGACCTGACGCAGCTGGCCGGCTATCGCGGCTCGCGCCCCGTTCGCATCGGCAACGGCGCCGCCCTGCAGACGCAGCTCGACATTTTCGGCGAGCTGGTGCACGGCGTGGACCTGTACTGGTCCGACGACGGCTTCGAGCATCACGACGAAAACTTCGAGCGCGATTTCTGGCCGATGGTGGAGAGCAGCGCCGACTACGTCGCCCATCATTGGGCCGACCGCGGCAGCAGCATGTGGGAGATCCGCGGTTCCCCCCGCGAGTTCACCCACGAGAAGGCGATGTGCTGGCTGGCGCTGGATCGCACCCTCCACCTCGCCAACCACCACGGCATCGAGGCTCGCGATCTGGCTACCTGGAAGCGGGAGCTGGACCTCATCAGCGAGAGCCTCCGCCGCGAAGGCTTCAACCGCCAACTGGGCGCGTACGTCCAGCAATACGGTTCCGACAAGGCGGACGCGTCCCTGCTGCGCCTGCCGCTGATGGGCGTGATCAGCGCCGAGCATCCGCGCATGCGCGGCACCATCGCCCTCATCGAAAAGCAGCTCCTGCGCAACGGCCTGCTCTATCGCTATCCTCCGGGCGAGGACGGCATCGCCGAACATGAAGGCACGTTCACGGCGTGCTCCTTCTGGCTCATCGAAAACTACATCCTGCAGGGCCGGCTGGCCGAAGCGGAGGAAATGTTCCGCCACGTGCTCTCCTTCGCCAACGACGTCGGCCTCATGGCGGAGGAACTCGATCCCGATACCGGCGAGCAGCTGGGCAATTTTCCCCAGGGATTTACCCACATCGGCCTGATCAACGCCGCCGTGCGCCTGCAAAAGGCCAAGCGGGGCGAGTTGCAGGCCCGTTCCGGCGTGCTGCGCCCCACCTCGCACCGCCGCAGGTTGCACCACGACGGGGAGGAGAAGGCGGCGTAGGAGCGTTGTTAGTTCCTGGTTGATAGTTGTTAGTGCGCTGGCCGCTTGTCATCCTGAGCGAAGCGAAGGATCTATGTGTTCCGTGGTGTGAAACGGATGCATAGATCCTTCGATTCGCTCAGGATGACAACCTCTAACAACCAACAACTAACAACCGACAACTAACTAAGTGTTGACCACGGAACCCAGGGCCATGCTTCCGCGGCTGCGCCAGGCGGCCGCTCTGCGCGAAGAACTCGCCAACAGCCTGACTCACGGCTGCGGCCTGGCGCTGAGCCTGCTGGGCCTGCCCATCCTCATCTGGCTGGCGTGGACACGCGGAACGATGTGGCACCTGGTGAGCTGTGCGGTGTACGGCAGCACGCTGGTTCTGCTCTACGCCTCCTCCACCGCTTATCACAGCTGCCGCTCGGAACGTCGCAAGCGCATCTTCCAGATCTTCGATCACAGCGCCATCTACCTGCTGATCGCCGGCACCTACACACCGTTCACTTTGATCACGCTGCGTGGCGCGTGGGGCTGGACCCTGCTCGGACTGGCTTGGGGAATCTGCGTGGTGGGCGTGGCGCTCAAGGCGGTGGCCGCGCACCGCTTCCTGCTCGCCTCCTACGTCATGTACGTGGTCATGGGCTGGATGGTGGTGATCGCGCTCAAGCCGCTGCTGGCGCACCTTTCCAGCCTGGGCGCCGAGTGGCTCTTCGCCGGCGGCATCGCCTACACCGCCGGCCTGGTCTTTTTCGCCTGGGACGGCTTGCCCTTCAACCACGCCATCTGGCACCTGTTCGTGCTCGCCGGCAGCGCCTGCCACTACGCGGCGGTGATCACGACCATTATTTTTCCCGCGCCGCGATAGCCAGCTGGCGATCTGGCGATCTGGTGATCGGTCCGGCTCCGTGGCCTTCGGGAAACCTTCGTGTCCTTCGTGGGAACGGGGTTTTGTTCCCCCGCTCTCTGCAACGGCCATGAAGGTTCCACGTGGAACAATGCAATAGATCAGCAGACCATCAGATCACCAGATCATCAGATCATCAGATCAATTGCGCCCGCCTGCCGCCCTGCCGTACGCTTGCTATTTCATGCTTCGCGTTGGACTTACCGGCGGCGTGGCCTGCGGCAAGAGCACGGTGGCGCACATGCTCGCCGCCCGCGGCGCCCGCCTGATCGATGCCGACCAGATCGCCCGCGAGTTGCTGCGCCCCGGCGAGCCGACCTATTACAAGGTGGTCAGCCACTTTGGCCCTGGGATCGTCGATATCGCCGGCGCCATCGACCGCGCCAAGCTGGCGGAACTCGCCTTCAGCGGCGGCCGGGTGCAGGAGTTGAACGAGATCGTCCACCCCGCGGTCATCGCCCGCCAGGAGGAGTGGATGCGCGGAGTTGCCGCCGAAAATCCGCGCGCGGTGGTCATTGTGGAAGCGGCTCTCATCCTGGAAGCCGGGGTAGGAAAGCGCTTCGACAAGCTGATCGTGGTGACCTGCCGGCCCGAGCAGCGAAGCGAGCGCTTCGCCGCGCGCCAGGGCGTGGACCTCGCGGAGGCCCGCGAGGAAGTGGAGCGGCGCATGCAGGCGCAGTGGCCCGACGAGCGCAAAGTTGCCGCCGCCGATTACGTCATCGATAATTCCGGCCCAGTGGAGCAGACCGAGCAGCGTGTCGCCGAGATCTTTGCTGAACTCAAGAGACTGGCGGAAGCAAGAGCCGCAGCTGAACCACAGAGCACACGGAGGAACACAGAGGAAAACGAATCCTAACCCTCTGTGTCCCTTTCTGTCCTCTGTGGTTCCGATTCTCTTTTCAAGGCCACGCAAGAGTTAGATCATGAGAACACTACGCATCCTGATTTTCGCCATTTTCCTCTTTGCCGGGTTTTACCTTTACACCACCCACAACCGCGGTCCGTTGCAGCCGACCAAATGGCTCGGCAACTCCGGCAAGCTGGAACTCACCGAGGCCGCCGGCCCGCAAAACCTCGATCCCGAGGAGCAGGTCAACGTCAGCGTCTATAAGAAGGCCATGCCCGCGATCGTCAACATCAAATCGCGCGCCGTGACCTTCAACTTCTTCTATGGCCTGGTGCCGGAAGAAGGGCAGGGCTCCGGCTTCATCCTCGACAAGGAAGGCCACGTCCTCACCAACTACCACGTCATCGCCAACGCGCGCCAGATCGAGGTCACGCTCTACAACCGCAAGACTTACAAGGCGGACCTGGTGGGCACCGATCCCGCAGACGATCTCGCCGTTCTGCAGATTCACGGCAGCGATTTCACCCCGGCCACCCTGGGCGACTCACGCGGATTGCAGGTGGGACAGAAGGTCTTCGCCATCGGCAATCCCTTCGGCCTCAGCGGCACCATGACCCGCGGCATCGTCAGCTCCATCCGCCCGGTGCAGGAGCCGCAAGGGCAACGCATCGACGAGGCCATCCAGACCGACGCCGCCATCAATCCCGGCACCTCCGGCGGGCCGCTGCTGAACTCGCGCGGCGAGGTCATCGGCATCAACACCATGATCCTCAGCAGCGTCGGCCAGAGCGCCGGCATCGGCTTCGCCATCCCCATCAATACTGCCAAGGCCGTGCTCAACGATCTGGTGAACACCGGCACGGTGAAGAGGCCCTCGCTCGGCATTCGCGGCCTGCCCATCGGCCCGGAACTGGCGCAGGAGATCGGGCTGCCCTCCGACTACGGTGTGCTGATCGTCGAGGTGGTGCCCGGCGGCTCCGCCGATCGCGCCGGCCTGCGCGGCGGCAGCCAGCGCGCCTACCTCGGCAACACGCCCATCATGCTGGGCGGCGATCTGATCGTGGCCATCGACGGCGACGAGGTCGAGGACATGCGCGACATCTCCAACGCCATGAACCACCACCGCGCGGGCGAGCGCGCCTCCGTCACCATCTACCGCGGCAAAAAGAAGATGGAGGTGCAGGTCACGCTGGGCGAGGCAAGACAGCAATCATGAGTGGGAACACGTAGGTGCAGGCGCCCTCGCCTGCACGGCCGAGCGAAGCTCGGCTGCAGCGCTGGCGCGCTGCCCGACAGGCGAGGGCGCCTGTCGCTACAAAGATGACTCTGGATTCGATACGCGAATTCTGCCTCTCCCTCCCCGGCGCTACCGAGGGCCTGCAGTGGGGCGACAACCTGCTCTTCCGCGTTGCGGGAAAAATGTTCGCCATCGCCGACCTGTCGCCCGGCGGTTCGACCGGCTATCGGCTGTCGTTCAAGTGCACGCCGGAGCGCGCGGCGGAACTGCTGGAGCTTCCCGGCACCGCGCCGGCGCCCTATCTTGCCAAGCACCACTGGATCGCGCTGGAGACCTTCGACACGCTGCCGCGGCGGGAGTTGGAGGAGGCGCTGGCCGATTCCTATCGCCTGGTGGTGGAGAAGCTGCCGGCGGCGCGCCGCCCGCAACCGCCGCCGGGAGGGCGTCTGCCATTCGCAGGGAAGACGCGGCAGCCGCGGGCATCGCGTCGCCGGCCCCGCACCCCCAGGTGATGCGGCCGGACAGGTTTTTCGGGAAGCGGCGGGCCGTTTTGAGCAGAGGTGACGGGCGGCCCGCCGCAACCGCACCGCATGCCATCGGTTATGCGATAGGATTCGCGCCGCCGCCTCGGTCGTTGCCTGCGGCCTGCAATAAATATCGCTTTACGATATATAGTCGCAAGTTGACGCTTGCCCGGGCGGCGGCTATGCTGGCTGCGCGCCTATGAAAGCCCTCCGCTAGTTCGCCGCCATTCGCCGCCGGCCTTGGCCGTTGTCCTGCCGGCGTGTCTTCCCGTCCTTGCCAACGCACCTGCCTGTGTGGCAACTGAGGTGTGGCGCGGGTCGCCGACCCGTGTCACCGCGGAGAATTCGCATGCAATTTGTCGATCGCACCCTGGCCCGCCGCCTGGAAGCCGGCGAAGATGAAGCTCAACTCGGCATCGCCGGCGTCCTGCGCCGCTTGCGTCCGGCTGTCGGCGCCGACTCACTGGAAATTGCCGGCGGCCACGCCGTCTTCGCCGGCAAGAATTCCCCGGTCGGCCGCACCATTGCCGCGGGACTCTCAACCCCGCTCACGGAACCCGACGTGGACCGCGTCGAGCACTTCTACCGCGCTCACGGAGCGCCGGCGCAATTCGATGCGACGCCCTTCGCCGACGCGTCCCTGACCGCG
>DASUBK010000469.1:0-4493 GCA_035763305.1 Terriglobales bacterium
CAGCGTGACGGTGCTGTCGTTGAAATTGGCTACGTAAACGAAGCTGCTGGAAGGATCGACGCTCAGCGCCACCGGCGTATTACCCGCCGCGAAGGGAGAGCCGGAAACCGCCGCCAGGGTTCCATCGGAGTTGATGGCATACGCCGAGACATTGTTCGAACCCTGGTTGGCCACGAACAGGTACTTGTTGCCGCCGGCAACCGCGACTGCGACCGGCTTGGTGCCCGCCGGCACAGCCGTGGTGGTGATCAGCATCAAGTCACCGTTACTCGCGTTGACCGCGTACCCGCAGACGCTGCCGGAGTTATCCACCGTGTAGGCAAAGCGGCTGTTGGAGTCCAGCGCCACGTCGTAGCTGGCGGCGCACGGCGCCGGCTTCACCGTGTCGACCGAGGCCAGCGAGCCGTCGCTGTTAATCTTGAATACACCGGTGCCGCCGGCGCCCAGGGGCACGTAAACGAAATGTCCGGTCGGATCCTCGATGGCGTTGACCGGCGCCCCCCCGGCCGCGGTGGTATTCGCCAATGGGGTCAAGGCCCCGGTGGAACTATTGATGGTGAACGACGAAATGTCGCTCGACCCGTTGTTGGCCACGTACACGTAACGGGCCTGCGGGTCCACCGCGATGCCCGACGGGCTGGCGCCGGTGTTATATAACGCCGTATTCACCAGGGTCAGGGTGCCGTCGTTGCGGTTGATGGTGTACGCGGCGACGCCGCCGCCCTGGTGAGAAACGTAGAGGAACTTGCCGTTGACGTCGGCCCCGAGCGCCACCGGGCCTGTTCCGGCTGCGAAGGGAGACCCCAGGGTCTCGGTCAGCGCTCCCGTGCTGGAATTCACCGTGAAGGCCGACACCGATCCCGCCGCGCCGCCGCTGAAGTTTGCCGTGTAGGCGAATTTTGGCGTGCCGCCGGTGCCTCCGCCGCCACCGCCGCCGGAACCGCCGGTCACGGGAGTAAAGAAGTCGCCGCAGCTTGCCAGCAGCAGCGCGCCGGCGAGCAGAATCGCCAGGCCCACGGTGCGGGTCCACCGCTTACCCGAGAAACGAGAACATAAGTACATAAGATAAATACGCCTTGTGACGGCAAAAATTGTAGCAGGCGGGGCTTCGTTCTTGGTTGTTAGTTCTTCGTTCTTGGTTAGAGAGGTCTCAAGATAAGTTCGGCGGGAGGGCACGGCTATAGCCGTGCCGATACGACGACCCGCAACCATTCGGCTTTCGCCCCTGAGGGACGCCTCGCCGAACCAACCACCAAGAACGAAGAACCAACAACTAAGAACTCCTTATAATGTAGGGACCGTCTCTCAAGTTTCGAGCTGTGTTGCGTGCCGTCGTCTGCTCCAACTCGTAAGAACCCGCGCCGGCGAAAAGTCGCGATGGCGCTGCTGGCCCTCGCCATCTTCTTCCTCTTCCTGGTGGTCTTTTCCCAGCAGGCCTTCGACCTGACCTTCTTGCGCCCCACCAGCGCCGAGCAGACGCTGATCCTGGCCGCCCTCTCCGCGCTCATCTTCCTTCTGCTGGTGGCGCTGACCTTCGTGCTGCTGCGCACCCTGCTGAAGCTCTACGCCGAGCGCCAAGCCACGGCGCTGGGATCGAAATTCCGCACCAAGATGGTCGTTGCCGCGCTCGCGCTCTCCTTCGCGCCGGTCATCTTCCTCTTCATCTTCGCCTACGGACTGATGAACCGCTCCATCGACAAGTGGTTCTCACGCCCCATCGAGGAGGTGCGCCAGGACACCGAGGCGGTGGGCTCGATGCTTTCCAACTACGCCTCGCAGAATGCGCGCGCCGAGGCTGCCTCCTTTGCCGTCTCGCCGGAAATCCAGCGCGGCTTCCAGACCGGCAACTTCGGCCCGGTGCTGGAGTCGTTTCGCCGCCGCGAGACCTCACTGCAGGGCGGCTTTGCCGTGGCCCTGATCGGCAGCGATGCCGAGGCTGTCTTTCACGCCCCCGATGCCTGGCCCGCGCTGCGCGCCCAGATGGGCTTCCGCGAACCTGGGACGCCGCCGCCCTCCTTCCGCCATGGCAACACCATTTTCATGATCGGCACGGCCGCCGTCGGCGACCGCGGTTGGGTGCTGGTCGCGCTGCCCCTGCCCGCGGATTTCCTGCACATCATGAGCCAGATCGAGGCCAGCCAGCAGCGCTACATGGAACTCAGCCGCCAGCGCAAGGCAGTGCGCCGCACCTACATGGGCCTGCTCCTGCTGCTGACCGTGGTGGTGCTCTTCGCCGCCACCTGGTTCGCGCTGTTCCTCTCGAAGTTCGTGGTGCAGCCCGTCTCGGCGCTGGTGGAAGCCACGCAGGAGATCTCCCGCGGACGCCTCGATTATCGCGTTCCGGAGACCGGCGTGGACGAACTCGGCCACCTGGTGCAGTCGTTCAACCGCATGGCCGCCGAGTTGGAGACCTCGCGCCAGCAAATCGTCGCCTCCGCCAAGGAGGCCGCCGACGCCAACGTGCAAGTCGAGCAACGCCGCCGCCAGATGGAAACCATCCTGGAGAGCATTCCCACCGGCGTGCTCTCGCTGGACGCCGGCCGGCGCATCGTGCACAGCAACTCGGCGCTGGCCCGCATCTTCGGCGCCGACTCGGCCAAATTCGCTGCCGGCTCGGAACTGGGCGCCGTCTTTCCCGCCGACATGGTCTACGACCTCGACCACATGCTGCGCAAGGCCGACCGCATGGGTTCCACCACCAGCCAGATGGAAATCGCGCTGGCGCGCCAGACCCTGACCGTGGCCGTCACCGTCGCCTCCATGCACCACGGCGGCAAGCGCCACGGCTACGTGGTGGTCGTCGAGGATCTTTCCGACCTGCTGAAAGCGCAGAAGCAGTCCGCCTGGCGCGAAGTCGCCCGCCGCGTCGCCCACGAGATCAAAAACCCGCTGACGCCCATCGCGCTCTCCGCCGAGCGTATTCGCCGCCACCTGGAGCGCGGCTCGCAACCCGACGAGGCTTCCCTGGCCGTCATTCACGGCTGCGCCGACACCATCGCCGGCGCCGTGGAAACCGTGCGCACCCTGGTCGATGAGTTTTCCACCCTGGCCCGCTTCCCGCAGGCCAAGCCGCAGCCCGCCGACGTCAACGGCATCGTGGAGAGCGCGCTCTCCATGTTCAACGGCCGTCTCGACGGCATCCGCATGCAGACCTTCCTGGCCGCCGAGTTGCCGCGCGTCATGGCCGATCCCGAAGCCATGAAACGCGCTGTCGCCAACCTGGTGGACAACGCCGCCGAGGCGACGCAAAACTGCCTGGTGCGCGAAGTGCAGATTTCCACCGCGCTGGTGCCGGGCCGCGACGTGGTCGAAATTGTTGTGGCCGACTCCGGCCACGGCGTCACCCGCGAGCTCAAGGAGAAACTCTTCCTGCCCTATTTCTCCACCAAGAAGCGCGGCACCGGGCTGGGATTGACCATCGTCAGCCGCATCGTCGAGGACCACCACGGCTCCATCCGCGTGGAGGAAAACAAGCCCGTCGGCGCCCGCTTCATCGTCGAATTGCCCATCGCCAGCGAACCTGCTACGGTGCAGGCGACGCATGCATAACATCCTGGTGGTGGACGACGAAGCCGGCATCCGGCAGTCGCTCAAGGGCGTGCTCGAGGACGAAGGCTACAAGGTCGCGGTCGCCGACAGCGCTGAGGCCGGCCTGGAGATGCTGGCCAAGCGCGCCTACGACCTCGTCCTGCTCGACATCTGGCTTCCCGGCATGGACGGCCTGGAGATGCTGGAGAAACTGCGCGCCTCCGACGATGGCCCCGAGGTTCTCATGATCTCCGGCCACGGCACCATCGAGACCGCCGTGCGCGCCACCAAGCTCGGCGCCTTCGATTTCCTGGAGAAGCCGCTCTCCCTGGAAAAGACGCTGATCGTGGTCAAGAACGCGCTGGAGTCGCGCCGCCTGCGCCAGGAGAACCGCGACCTCAAGCGCCAGCAACCGCGCAGCGTCATCGTCGGCGAAAGCATTCCCATGAAGGCGCTGCGCCAGCAGATCGGCCTGATGGCGCCGACCAACGGGCGCGTGCTCATCTACGGCGAGTCCGGCACCGGCAAAGAACTGGTGGCGCACGCCATCCACGACCAGAGCCTGCGCAAGGACGCCACCTTCGTGGAGGTCAACTGCGCCGCTATCCCCGAAGACCTCATCGAGAGCGAACTCTTCGGCCACCGCAAGGGCTCCTTCGCCGGCGCCACTGCGGAAAAGGAAGGCAAGTTCCAGAAGGCCGACGGGGGCACGCTCTTCCTCGACGAAGTCGGCGACATGAGCCTGAAGACGCAGTCGAAGTTGCTGCGTACGCTCGACGAGCAGCGCTTCACGCCGGTCGGCGGCGACGAACCCATGACCGTGGACGTGCGCGTCATCGCCGCTACCAACAAAGACCTGGAAGAAGAGATATCCAGGGGAAATTTCCGGGAAGATCTCTTCTACCGGCTCAACGTAATTCCCTTCTACGTGCCGCCTTTGCGCGAGCGCAAGGAAGATATTCCTT
>DASUBK010000470.1:0-16282 GCA_035763305.1 Terriglobales bacterium
CACCTGCTCAAGCTGCGGGCGCTGCAGGACCAGACCGGCGGTTTCCAGACCTTCATCCCGCTGGCCTTCCATCCCGCCAACACGCCGCTGCAGCACCTGCCGACCACCACCGGCTTCCTCGACATCAAGAACATCGCCGTCGCCCGCCTGGTGCTGGACAACTTCCCGCACATCAAGGCCTACTGGCAGATGATGACGCCCAAGATCGCGCAGATCGCACAGCGCTTCGGCGCCGACGATCTGGATGGCACCGTGGTGGAGGAGAAGATCTACCACGACGCCGGAGCGACCACGCCGCAGGGCCTCCGCCGCAAAGAGTTGGAGCGGCTGATCACCGAGGCGGGGCGCGTGCCGGTGGAGCGCGACACGCTGTACCGGCCGGTGACGCGCACGGAAACGTCGTTTACAGTCTCTGTATAAAAGTGATCAGTGGTCAGTGGGCAGTGGGCAGTGACCAGCGATCCGGCTCCACCACTGGTCACTGACCACTTGCCACGGACCACCTCTTCCCCAAAAAGTCAACGTCACTGCTCATCCCCCGCTGGTACTCTTCCCGAGATGCAACGTTCGAATCGCCCCTTGCTTCTACTGGGACAGGTGTAAAATCCGAACAGAAATTGTGGGCAAGGCGGGTACCACCCACCTCGCAGAGGCTCGCATGAATGTCCACATCAGCTACAGGCTTCCTAAGACCGCAGACATTGAAAATCAGTTCAATCAGGGAATCGAAAAGCTGGGACGCCGCTTGCAGGTGTACCGCCCGGAGTTGGTCCACCTGCACGGCAATGTCGAGGAAAACAACGCCCGGGAGGGGTTTGGCGTGAGCCTGAACCTGCGGCTGCCCTCGGGGCAGATGGCGGCCCGGGGGAATGCTCCCAATGCGGTGGCGGCGGTTCGCTCCGCCTTCGACAACCTGGTCGAAGAAGTCACCAAGCACAAAGACCACCTGCGCAGCCAGCACAAGTGGCCCCACCGGGGGCGCGTGGGACGCACCCGGCCCGAACCCCAGGTTCCGTTCGAGAACACCTTCGCCGCGGTGAAGCCGCCCACCATCTCCGACGGGGACATCGGCGAGTACATCAACGCCAACTTCGCCCGCCTGAGCCGCTTCGTGGAGCGCGAACTGCGCTTCCGCGAAAGCAACGGCACGCTCACGCCCGATCAATTTGCCCCCGAGGAGATCATCGACGAGGCGATCGCCACCGCCCTGGGCAACGGCGTGGAGAAGCCGGAGAAGCTGGCCCTCGAACCCTGGCTGTACCGGCTGTCGCTGCGCGCCATCAACGAGCTTGCCAGCAGCTCCAACGACAACGTCGACGGCGTGCCTCTCGACAGCCTGGTACAGCGGCGCCATGCCCACGGCAGCGACGAGCATCATCTGCAGTACCATCAGCCGGACGAGTCGGTGAGCAATCGCGATCTGATTGCCGATACCCGCGTTGCGACCCCTGAGGCGAGCGCGGCCTCCGACGAAATGATCACCCTGGTCGAAGCCGCCCTGATGGGCGCCAAGCGCGAGGACCGCGAAGCCTTCCTCCTCAATGCCGTCGAGGGCTTTACCCCGGAGGAGATTGCCGTCATCGGCGACCGCCCCGTGGACCAGGTGAAAAACTCCATTCGCACCGCGCGCGAGTTTCTGCGCAAGGCCTTGCCGGTGCCCGACGAGTTCAAGGACAAGCTTCTCCAGCACACCAAGATCGCTTAACTCTGGCCCCGGCATGCCGTCCCTCCGTGGCGTGCCGGGCAAGCGTATTTCCGCCGGTAGCCCCGGCACTCAGGAGAACGGCATGATTACGCGCGACGACATTCGCCAACTGGCAGAATTCGAATCCCCCGAAGGGTGCGCCCTGAGCTTCTATTACCAGCCCTCCGTGCCGCGCAACCAAGCGCATCGCGAGGAGGCCATCCTCGTCAAGGACCTGGTGCGCAACGCCCTGCGCGATGCGGAGAAGCACGGCAAAAACGGTTGCACGCGCGAGAGCCTGGAACGCATTCTGGGCATGGCGGAATCGCTGCGCGGCAACAACCGCCGCGGCAAAGCCATCTTCCTCTGCGGCAAGCACAGCTTCTATAAGGAATTCGATCTTCCGCCGCGCCTGCGCGGAACTTTTGTCACCGTGAACAACCGCTTCCATCTGCGGCCGCTGACCGGCTTGGCCGACGTGCTGCCGCGCATCAGCATCGCCCTGGTGGACCGCTCCAAGGCGCGCTTCTTCGAGTTGTGGATGGACGAAATCCACGAGCGCGAGGGCTTCACCTTCGACCTGCCGCGCCGCGGCAAGAGCGACGGCTTCGCCGGCTTCGATGCGGGGCACGCCGAGCGGCACGTGGCTCACGAAGCCATGCACCACTTCCAGCGCGTCGGCGACTATCTGGAAAAGCTGCAGCAGAACGGCTTCGAACGCTTCCTCATCGGCTGCCGCGACGAGACCTGGCCGTCCCTCGAACCGCACCTGCACGTCTACGTGAAAGACCGCCTGGTGGGCCGCTTCAATATCGATCCCTCCACCGCCACCGCGCAGCAGGTGCGCGAAGAAGCAGAGCGGCTGTTCCAGGAGTATCGCCTTAACCGTCGCCAGGCGATCCTGCGCGAGACTTTGGGCGAAGCCGGCCGCAACGGACGCGGCGCCATCGGGCTGCGCAAGGTGCTGGAGTCGTTGCAGACAGGGGAGATCCAGACCCTGCTGCTGGCGCAGAATTTCTCCGCGCCCGGAGTGCAGTGCACGAACTGTGGCTTCCTGGATAACCGCGTCCACCCCGAGTGCGCCATGTGCGGGCAGAAGACGCGTGAGGTAGAGGACCTTGCCGATCCCATCCTGCGCATGGCGGTGCGCAACGGCATCCACATCCTCCACTTGGAAGACGATCCTGACCTGGCCCGCGTGGGCGGCATCGCGGCCCTGCTCCGCTTCCGCGCCGATCAGAACACGGAGATGAAGAAGGCGGTGTAAGAAGCTGTCAGCTATCAGCCCGCAGCTTGTGGTACCCGAAATCGCTAGAAGCTCAGCCCGGCATCGCGCCGGGCTTTTGTTTGCCTCCGTCACAGCGGGGTGCCACCAGTCTGATAGCTGACAGCCGATAGCCGCTTCCGTTATGCTTTCCGGCTTTCACCTTCCCGGGAGGCATGGCATGGGATTCTTCACTCGCAGGAAATTCCTCGGCACCGCCGCGCTCGGCTCCGTCGCTTTGGGACTCGACGCCCAGGTCACCACCAAACAGGACAGCCGTCCCGCCGAGGTCAAGCAGGAAGAGCATGCGGTCGGCGGGCCTCCCTCCACGCCCGTGCTCATCTCCAGCGCCAATGGCTGGAACGGCATCAACAAGGGCTACGAAATCGTGATGCAGGGCGGCGACACCACGCTGGACGCCGCCATCGCCGTCGGCAAGACGCAGGAAGATGATCCCAACGACCAGAGCGTCGGCCTCGGCGGCCTGCCCAATGAGGACGGCGTGGTCGAACTCGACTCCTGCTGCATGCACGGGCCGACGCGCCGCGCCGGGTCGGTCGGCGCCGTGCGCAACATCAAGAACGTCGCCCTGCTCGCCCAGGCGGTGATGAACCACACCGGGCACGTCATGCTGGTGGGCGAGGGCGCGGAGAAGTTCGGCTACGCCATGGGCTTTCCCAGGGAGAACCTGCTCACCGAGCGCTCGCGCAAGGTGTGGCAGTTGTGGAAGGAGTACCATTCCTCCGCCGACTGGTGGGGGCCCGGCCTCGCCGATCCCAGCTACAAGCTGCCGAGCTCCGCCAGCCAATCGTGGTACCAGCGCGTGGATAAGCTCGACGAACTGGCCAAGGAAATCGGCATCCCGCGCGCGGACCGCGCCCAGGCGATCCAGGACGTGCTCTTCCCCCACCATGGCACCTGCCATTGCGGCGTGGTGAATACCAAGGGCGAGATGTCGAGCATGACCACCACCAGCGGCCTGTCGTGGAAGCTGGCCGGCCGCGTGGGCGATTCGCCCATCATAGGCGCCGGCAACTACTGCGATCAGGATGTGGGCAGCGCCGGCGCCACCGGCAGCGGGGAAGAGAACATCCGCGTGGCCGGCGCGCACAGCATCATCGAGAACATGCGCAAGGGCATGTCGCCGCGCGAGGCCGGCATGGATGTGCTGCGCCGCGTGGCCAAGCTCTACAACAACGATATGCAGAAGCTGAACTACGTCAGCATGCATTACTACATCTTGCGCAAGGACGGCGTGTACGCCGGCGTCTCGATGTGGAGCGGCGCGGCCGGCAATCCGTTCACCTTCACCGTCCACAAGAACGGCCAGCGGAGCAAGGAGACCGCGGTGCCGCTCTTCCAGGGCGCCGGCGACGGCGAGTACCCGCCCATCCCGGCCATCCTGCGGGAAAAATGGCGCACGATCGGGAGCGAGTAGGCGGAGCGTTCCAGGCAGCCTTCGGCGATCCCGACCGATCGCAGGAATTGAATATGGAAAATTGAATATTGAATGTCGGCGGTGGCAGCCCAGATCACGGCCAATATTCAATATTCACTTTTCAATATTCAATTCTTCGTCTTCGCCGACAGCCCGAGCCTCCCCACAATCTTCAATCTGAAATCTTCAATCTGAAATCCGCTCTGAATCCCGGCTTTTCCACCCCGCATCCAACTACCCGGGAGACGAACATGCTAGGAAGCAGGCTGGTACGGCTGATCGAGCGCCACTCCGACCAACTCGCGGACGGGTTGATGACCAAGCTCCGCAACTCCGATCGCACCAGTGAATACCGCAAGATTCCCCAAGACGAGCTGCGCACCGCCGCGCACGAGATCTACCGCAACCTGGGCGACTGGCTGATCACCAAGACGGAGAGCGACATCGAGGTGCGCTACAGCCAGATCGGCGCCCGCCGCGTGCAGCAGGGCGTCTCCATCTGCCAGTTCGTGTGGGCGATCCTGCTGGCCAAGGAGCACCTCTGGGCCTTCCTGCAGCGCGAGAGCATGGTGGACACCGCTCCCGAACTCTACAGCGAGCTGGAACTCCTGCAGTTGCTGGATATCTTCTTCGATCGCGCGGTCTACTACGCGGTGGTCGGCTTCGACCACGCGCGGCAGCGGAAAGCGGCGTAGAAGCACTGTCGGCGATCCGCCTTGAGCTTGGGATCCTCAAGCTCCTATTCACCGCCTGGCGGCCCATGCACAAATCCGCCGGCGCCACAAGCGGAAAGCGAATAGCTGAAAGTTGATAGCTCCTCCCTCTGGACTCCCTCGGGAAATAGGTGTAAAACCCTCTGCACATCCCGGGGGTGAGATATGGAACGAGTGCGTTTCGTCCCCCACGCAGGCAAAGAAATCCTGTTCGTGGATTGCAGCCGGTGCAAGCCCGGTGAACTCATCGACATCTTCGACACCGTCGAAGATATCGTCACCAAGAAGCCGCCACACTCGGTGCTCGTGCTCTCCGATTTCGAAGGCGCGGAACTGGATCGCGAGGCCATCACCCGCATGAAGGAAGTGGCGGTGATGGACCGGCCGCACGTGCGCCGCTCCGCCTTCGTCGGCACCCAGGACCTGCCCCGCGTCTACCACAAGGCGCTGGAGACGTTCTCGGTGCGCGAGTTTCCCGCCTTCAAGACCCGGGAAGAAGCGCTGGAGTGGCTGGTCGAAGACTGATCGGGCGATCGGGCCATCTGACCATCGGGTCATCGAAGAATCTACCGCGGATTTTCGCGGAGATTCGCGGATCAGCATCGATGAATTGAACCTCGAAAGAGGAATCCGCGTGAGCCGCGGAAGTCCGCGGTAGGCCCGAGCTCTCGCTTTCGATCACCCGCTGAGCCGATGATGAGATGACCCGATCACCCGCTGATGAGATTCACTCCCATTCAATCGTTCCCGGCGGCTTCGAGGTAATGTCGTAGACCACGCGGTTGATGCCGCGCACCTCGTTGACGATCCGAGTCGAAATCTTTTTCAGGACCTCCCAGGGCAGTTCCACCACGTCGGCGGTCATGCCGTCCTCGGAATGGACCGAGCGCACGGCGCAGGTGTAGGCGTAGGTGCGCTGGTCGCCCATCACGCCCACCGACATCACCGGCAACAGCACCGCGAACGATTGCCAGATTTTGTTGTACAGCCCGGCGGCCTTGACCTCGCTGACCACGATCTCGTCGGCCTCCTGCAGCACGGCCACGCGCTCCGCGGTGACCTCGCCCAGGACGCGCACCGCCAGTCCCGGCCCGGGGAAGGGCTGCCGCTGCAGAATGTCCTCCGGCATGCCGAGGTCGCGCCCGATGCGCCGCACCTCGTCCTTGAACAGGTCTTTGAGTGGCTCGATGAGCTTGAGCTTCATCTTCTCCGGCAGGCCGCCGACGTTGTGGTGCGTCTTGATGGTTTGCGACGGCCCGCGCACCGAGCGCGACTCGATCACGTCGGGATACAGCGTGCCCTGGACCAGGAACTCCGGCTCGCCGCCGCCCTGGTCGCGCGCGACAATCTTTTTAGCCTCCTCGTCGAAGACGGCGATGAACTCGTTGCCGATGATCTTGCGCTTTTTCTCCGGGTCGGTGACCCCGCGCAGCCTCTCCAGGAAGCGCGCGCCGGCGTCCACCGCGACCAGGTTCAGGCCCAGCTTGTCGCGCAGGTTCTGCTGGACTTTCTGGAACTCGTTTTTGCGCAGCACGCCGTTGTTGACGAAGACGCAGGTTAGCCTCTCGCCGATGGCGCGGGCCACCAGCGTCGCCGCCACCGAGGAGTCCACGCCGCCAGACAAGGCGCAGATGGCGTGCCCGTTGCCAACGGTCTTCCTTACCGATTCCACCGTCTCGTCGATGAAGCGCTGCGGCGTCCAATCCGGCCTGGCGCCGCAGATGTCGAAAACGAAATTGCGCAGCACCTGCGCCCCCAAAGGCGTGTGGTGCACCTCGGGATGGAATTGCACCGCGTAGTATTGGCGCGCCGGGTCTTCCATTGCCGCCAGCGCCGAGGACGACTTGGCCACCTGGTGGAAGCCCGCGGGCAGCGCCGCCGCTTCGTCACCGTGCGACATCCAGACCTTCATCGTCGGCGGCAGCCCGCGGAAGAGCGGCGACTCCTTGAAGATCGAGACCTCGGCATGCCCGTACTCGCGCTTGCTCCCGGGCACAACTTTGCCGCCCAGCTTGTGGGTCATGAAGTGCAGGCCGTAGCAGATGCCCAGCACCGGCGGGCCAAGCTTCATCACCGCCGCGTCGGCCGGGGGAGCGTCGGCGTCGTAGACCGAGCACGGCCCGCCCGACAGGATTACGCCCGCGGGCTTGTAGGCGCGGATTTCATCCAGCGGGGCGGTGCAGGGAAGGACGACGGAAAAGACGTTCAGCTCGCGGATGCGGCGGGCGATCAGTTGCGTGTACTGCGAGCCGAAATCGAGGATGACGATGGATTGGGCTTCCACAGCTCACTTTGTCAGAAGTCGTTTCGCTTGTAAAGCAGGAGATTTAACGCAGAAGAACACAAAGGAGGGAGATTCACCGCAGAGGACGCAAAGGAACGCAGAGGAAATTGAGGACGGTACGGGGCTGTCCTGACGGCGGTACCTAACTTCCTCCTTTGCGGACCCTTGCGTCCTTTGGGTTAAAGATTTGCTTCAGGCTGGATGCCATTCCGATGCATCGTGCGATTCGACAGCCGGAGGCGATTCCGGCACAGGAGGTTCGGCGGGAGCAGGGACGACCGGCGGTTCGGCCAACTTCACAAACGCCGCCAACCGCGCCACGTACATCCAGTCCGCAACCGCGAAGTACGCCAGCGCCACCGCCGCCACGATTACCGCGGTCGCCACGCCGGTGGGCGCCGCCGCCGCGAACAGCGACAGCACAATCGCCGCCACCAGCGCCAGCGAGCGGAAGAATCCAAACCACGCCGCCGTGGTTGCATAATCCCGGGGCTGCCGGCGGTACAACGCCAGCGACGCCGCCACGGCTGCGAACGCGCTATCTCCATCGCGCGCCACGAAGATCGCCGCCAGCGCCAGAAACCAGTTGAGCACCGTCCAGCAGAGGGCGACGGCGCCGGCAAGCAGCATCCAGACCAGCACCGCGATCCCGGCGTATTGCGGATCGCTGGGTAAGGTCATTCCCGCCAGCACAAGTGCGCCGATGTAGCCGATGATGGCGGCCAGGGTGGCTCCGGCGCGCAGGAAGTTCAGGCCCAGCAGGGAGCGGAAGCCCACGGTTGCCGGTCGAGGTCGACCGGCCTCCACTTTCTCCGACCGCACTCCATTCAGCAGGCCTTTCAGCGTGGCCGCGCGCCCGATCGAGGCCGCCAGAATCCAGACTGCCGCGATGCCCGGCACCAGCACCGCCGCCAGGCGCAACAGTCCCGGCCAGGCGTCGATCAGGATGCGGGCGATCGCATCCGCCGCCTGGAACACGCCATAGCGCCGCGCCATGGCGATCTCCGCCCGGCTCACCGGCACGGCGCGAAACACCAGGTGCACTCCCACCAGCAGGAGCACCCAGGCGGCAGCGCCGAAGGCCCAGCGCCAGGCAATCTCGCCGGCCACCACCTCCGGCCGCCGCGCCACCGCCGCAAAGCCTTCGCGCACCAGGTTGCGCTCGCTCATGCCCTCAGTCCCAATGCTTAATCTCCGGCCAGATGGTCTGCAGGTTCCACTTCAGATGGTTGCAGAGCAGGATGTCGAACCACTCATCGCGGCGCGAGAGCGGATGCTGCACCCGGCCGGCCACGGTCACACTCTCGCACTTGTTTCTATCTCCCTCCAAGGAGTCGCCGAGGAGGATGATGCTCTCGCCGGTGTATTGCCGCGGCCCCCAGAACCAGTACGACTGGTGAGCGCTGATCGCCGCGGGTAAGCCGTACTTCGGGCCGAAAAAGTCGATGGCTGCCGCCTCGCCGTAGTTCGCCGCGTAGATCGCAGTCTTCGCCTGCACTTCGGGCGGCAGACTGTGATAGACGCGGGCGGTCTCGCGCGTCATCTCCTCCCAGCCGTACATGTCGGCGTAGAGCTGGTTCAGGGGGCCGGTGTTCTGGTTCTCGATCTTGGGCGGGCGAAGTCCGGTCTTCTGCTGGTAGGCAAGCAGGTCGTTGACGGGCAGCACCGGCAGGAATTGCGGCAGGAGCGCCGCGCCCACTGCGATGAGCGCTATGGTGTAGGCCACGCGCGGCCCCGAATGGCCACTCCACCAGCGCTCCAGCATCACCGCGCCCGCGGCGAACATCATGGGATACAGCGGCGCGACGTAGTACGCCTTGCCGTGCAGCACCATCATAAGGCCGTAGACGGTCAGGAAGGCCCAGCCCAGCACGCGATCGCGCCGTCCCGCCGCCGAGAAGAAGAACCAGACCCCGGCGAGGACCAGCAAGAATCCGACCGCATTCATGAAGATGGCTTGCTCGAGGGTGAACATCAGCGGATTCAGCCGCGGGTCGCGATTGCCCATGCGGATGTTGTGCATCAGCTCGAAAAACGGCCAGTGATGCTGCACGTTCCAGATCAGGTTGGGCAGCCAGATGAGGAACGCAATCGCGCCCCCGATCCAGATCCACTTGCTGGCCAACTGCCGGCGCTCCGGCGTGAACAGCAGGCCGACCACGATGCCGGCGCCGAAAAACGCCATCGACCACTTATTTTCCAGCCCAATGCCGCTCAGCACGCCGAACCACAGCCACAGCTTCCGATTGCCGGTGCGGATGAGTCGCAGCACGACATAGGCGCAGCCCATCCAGAGCAGCGGCTCGAAGGCGTTCATGGTAAGCAGGTGGTCGAGCGCCAGATAGAGCGGCGCGAAGACGACCGCCAGAGCCGCCAAGACCTGCGCCCAGCGGCGAGCGCCGAACTGGCGCGCGATGACGCCGGTGAGCAGCACTTTGCCGCCCGCGGCCAACGCCGGCAGCAGGCGCAGCGCGATCAGCCCCGAGCCGAAGACGTGGCGCTCGAACCAGGCGATCAGCGCGATCAGCGGCGGCTGGTCCACGTAGCCGGCGGCGAGGTGCTCGCTGCACGCCAGGTAGTAGAGTTCGTCGCGGAAGTATCCGTAGCGGCGCGCGGTCAGGATCTGCGCCAGCGTCAACGCCGCGGCAATGTAGAAGACGATTGCGCTGCCGCCGGTGAACGGCGATTCGTCGGCTCGAAGCTCCACGTACTCCTGGGATTGCGTCGAAGAGCTGATGGGAGTGGCCTCGCACGACGATTCTATACGGACGGCCGCGATGGTGGATTTCGTCGTGACCTTCGTGGAACCTTCGTGTCCGGAGCCTGCCCTGAGCGCAGTCGAAGGGTGTGAACCGGCCCTGCTTGCGCTACGAGCGGCGTGGCTTCCGCCCGCACTCGCGGAACGTCATGTTCTGCGCCGCGCTGCCGCTGCGCTCTTTCCACGAAAAGAAGATTTGCGCGTAGGAGTCGGTGATGTACTCCGCCGCCGCGATCCCCAGCGTCTTGGCGGTGCGGTCGATCCAGCGCGCCGGGCCCTCGATCTCGCCGAAAGCCCCGAGCGGCGTTTCGTCCAGCACCACATGCCCGCGTCCGTCGGAGTATTCCGTGCGGTACTTTTCGTAGCGAAAGCTGGGCTGCAGGCCAAGCCTGCCCAGGATGTGCGCCAGCGCCTTGCCGTCCTCCACGCTGGTTTCCGTCTCTTCACGCGACTTGTGGCGTCCCTCGTTTCCTTTCGCCTTATGGGTCAGCTTCCAGGCTTTGCCGTATTGCCGCAGGCGCAGCAACTCGCCGCGCCCGCGCAGCACCGCGCCGGGAAAATCGTAGAGCTGGTTGTCTTCATAAGTTCGGGGCGTGACCATGCGGAATCCGGCGCGAGCCAGCTTGCGCCGCAGCTCCGCCGCGCCGCCGATCCGGAACTTGATTTCGACCTCCGTCGCCTTGGCCATTCTAGAAAACCTGTCTTTAAGCCTGTCATCCCGAGCGCAGCGACGGATCTATCGTAGTCATCCACCGGACTGGTCGCGATTCCAGCAGATCCCTCGCTGCGCTCGGGATGACTCGACGAGAAACTGAAACTGAAACTGAAACTGAAACTCTCTTACATTACCGGCGGCACTGTGACGCCCATCACCGCCAGCGCGTGCATCAACTCCCGCCGCGCCACCGCTGCGGTGGCCAGCAGGAACCGCTTCCGCTGCTCGTTCTCCTCCGTCAGGATGTGGTGCCGGTGATAAAAGTTGTTGAACGTCTGCGCCAGTTGGAAGGCGTGCTTGGCCAGGTATGCCGGCTCTGTGGTGGCAATGCACTGGTCCACCACGTGCGAGGTCTTCGACGCCTGCAGCCACAGCTCCCAGATCTCGTTTCCGCTCTCCGGATCGTTGAAATAGCCGCTGAAATCGAGATCGCCGGCCAGCGCCTGCTCCGGCTCGATCCCCGCCTTGCGGAAGATGTTGCTGGCCCGCACCACCGCGTATTGTGCGTACGGCCCGGTCTCGCCCTCGAAGCTCAGCGCTTCCTTAAAATCGAAGGCGATCACCGACTGCTTGGTGAACTTGAGCATGAAGTAGCGCAGCGCCCCGATGGCGATCTGCACCGCGATGTCGCGGCGCTCGTGCTCGCCCAGCTCCGCGTGGCGCGCGTCCACTTCCTTCTTCGCCGAGGTGATGAGCGTATCCAGCAGGTCGTCGGCCTTGACGCCGAATCCCTTACGCCCCGACACCTCGATGTACGCTTTGCCCCAGTCATCCTCCGCCAGCGAGTAGCCCAGCTCCGCCGCGCAACGCGGGGTCAGCGCCACCATCTCGTAGGAAAAATGCGTGTAGTGGCTGGCGGCGTCCTCGTAGCCAAGCTCGCGCAGCGCCTCGATCACCGTGTGCTGCGCCTCCGCCTGCCGCGAATCAATGACGTTGTAGATGGCGGCCACGTCACCGAAGTGCGGATGCCCGGGCTCCTCTTTTGCCGGATCGGTCGAGATCCACACCTCGTGCTGATTGGGATAGCGATAAAAACGGCGATAACCGAAGTCCCGCCCCAGCAGCCCGAACTTCCACAGGTGGTAGGCGATGTCCTTGCCTTCGTAGACCACGATCCCGTTGGAGCGCACGATGACCTTGGTGTCTTCCTCCGGATCCTCGCTGCGCCCCGCCGCCGACGGCCGCTTCATCACCCAGCAGCCCGCCTTTTTTCCCTGCGTCTCCTTCCAGACGACCTTTTTCTCCTGCAGCTGGCGGAAAGCCAAGTCCCAGAAGTGCAGGTGGATGATCTCGCTCTCGCGCGGCAGGAAGTCGTACTCGATGTCCAGCCGGTCCATGGTCTCGAGGTGCCGCTTGAGTACGGCCGTGGCGATCACGTCGGCGATCCGCGCCACCTCGTTGTTGCCGGCTTCGATGGCGTGCAGCACCCGCACCCGGTGCTCGGTGTTCTTCTTGTCTTCCCCATACCACTGCGAGGCGCGCGCGTAGACGTCCCAGCAGATGTAGTCGAAGCGCGGCTCGCGCGCCAGCGCCTCGATCTCCGCCGGCGACTTCTTCTCCACATCGAGAAACCCAACCACGACGTCCGCCACCTGGACGCCGGTGTTGTCGATGTAATTCTGCACGTCCACGTCCTGCCCGGTGGAGCGCAGCAGGCGCACGAAGGTGTCGCCCAGGATGGCGTTGCGCAGGTGCCCGATGTGCGCCGCCTTGTTGGGATTGATGCTGGAGTGCTCGACCAGAATCTTGCGGCCGGGCAGGGGCGGCGCGACGGGAATCTCGCCCTTGGCCAGCTTGGCTGCCGCCTCGCCGCGCTTCAGGCGGGCATTGATGTAGCCCGCGCCCGCGACTTCCAGCTTCTCGAAGCCGGGAATCTCGCCGATGTTGGCGACAACCTCCTCCGCGATCTTGCGCGGCGCCTTGCGCAGCCGCTTGGCCAGCTCGAAGGAGAAGGGAAGCGCGAACTCGCCGAATTCCACCTTCGGCGGCTGCTCGATGACGATGTTCGCCAGTTCGACGCCGTACTGCGCCTTGAGAAACGCGCGCACCCGTTCCGCCAGCTGCTTCTGGAAATAGCGATACAAACAGGAGTCCTCGCGAAGTGTGGCTAAAACATCCGATTATAACCGTCGCGCCTCGGAGCCCGGCTATGGCGAAACCCAGGCCGCGCGATGCGACACTCCTTGACAGTCTAGGAGAGAAGCGCTACCGTCTCCTAGATTGTCAAGGAGAGAAGGCGTGGGCAAGCAAGTGGACCTGCTGCAGGGCACCCTCGAGATGCTGATCCTCAAGGCCGTCTCTCTCGGCCCGCTGCACGGCTACGGCGTCCTGCTGCGCATCCAGCAGATTTCCGGCGGGAAGCTGGAGATCCAGCAGGGCTCGCTCTATCCCGCGCTCTACCGCCTGGAGCACCAGGGGGCCATCGCCAGCGAATGGGGCGAGTCCGACAACAACCGGCGCGCCAAGTACTATCGGCTCACCGCCGCCGGCCGCGCCCAACTGCGCGCCGAGACCGAAAAGTGGAACCGCACCGCCGGCGTGATCGCCTCCATCCTGAGCGCCGTCCCGGAGGAACTATGAGCCCCTCCCGCATCGCCGCCCGCCTGCGCTCGACGCTGCGCGCCATCACCCGCCGCTCCCAGCTGGAAAACGAAATGGACTCGGAGCTGCGCTTTCACATCCAAAACTACACCGCCGACCTGGTGCGCAGCGGCGTGCCGGTAGAGGAAGCGGCGCGGCGGGCGCGGGTCGAACTGGGCGGCATCGCGCAACAGAAAGAAGAGATGCGCGCCTCCGTCGGCTTGCGCTTGTGGGATGAGCTTTGCGGCGACCTCGCTTACACCGTCCGCCTGCTGCGCAAGAGTCCCGGTTTCACCGCCGTCGCCCTGCTGTCTCTGGCGCTGGGAATCGGCGCCAACACCACCATCTTCACCTTCGCCAATCATTTCCTCATCGAACGCCTGCACGTTCCTCATCCCGAGCAGCTGCGGCTGTTTACCGTGACCGCGAAGCGGAACAGCATCCTTCATCACATGTGGGGAAACACCAGGAGGGTGGGCCAGGGGGCCTTCTCCACCACTTCCTTCACCTACCCGATTTATGAGCAGCTTCGCGGCCAGCAAAAGCTCCTGAAGGTATTCGCCTTCAAGGACGTGGACATCACCGCCACCATCGACGGTGAGGCCGTGGTTCTCGGCGGGGAAATGGTTTCCGGGAATTACTACCAGGAGATGCAGATTAACCCGCAGCTGGGCCGGCCGATTCAGCCGCAGGATGACGCCGCACCGGGCAGCGGTCCGGTAGCCGTGATCAGCGACGGCTTCTGGGCGCGCCGCTTCGGGCGCTCTCCCGGCGTGATCGGAAAGACCATCGAGCTGAACCTGACCCCGATCACCATCGTCGGCGTGAACCCGGCGGGCTTCACCGGGGCGCTCCAGGCGCAGCGCTCCCCCGACGTCTTCTTTCCTCTCAGCATGCAGCCGCTGCTGGAACCACGGGGCAAGAAGGGATCTCTGCTGGGAGACCCGGACAACTGGTGGGTGTTGATGATGGGCCGCCTTCAGCCCGGCATGTCGCCCGAGAAAACGCTGGCCGCCATGCGTGTCGCTTTCGATCAGGCCGTCCACGCCACCATCGCCGTGAAAGCGAACGAAACGGTTCCTGTCCTTACTCTCGACGACGGCAGCCGCGGCTTGCAGATTGAGGGTGAAGACCTTCGCAGCCCGATCCTGGTGCTGATGACCCTGGTGGGCGTCGTTCTCCTGCTCGCCTGCGTAAATCTCGCCAACCTGCTGCTGGCGCGCTCCTCCGCCCGCCTGCGTGAGATGAGCGTGCGCTTCGCCCTGGGCGCCGGCCGAGCCCGCATCCTGCGCCAGGTGCTCACCGAATGCGTGGCGCTCTCCCTCGCCGGAGGCGGCTTGGGACTCTGTCTGGCTTACTGGGCGCGCAAGGCGATTCCCGCCGTCATGTCGAACGGCTGGGATCCGGCCACCGTTCCGCCGCCGCTGGATTGGCGCGTCTTCGCCTACACCGCCGCCCTGGCCGTGATCACCGGCCTGATCTTCGGCTTGGCGCCCGCGCTGAAGGCCTCGCGAGTAGAGATCAACAGCGGTCTCAAGGAAGGCGCCCAACCGGTCACGGCGCGCCGCCGCGGCTATGCCTCGAAGGCCCTGGTCTCGTTCCAGGTGGCTCTTTCCCTCTTGCTGGTCGTGGCAGCCGGCTTGTTTGTGCGCACGGTGATGAACCTCAGCACCGCCGAACTTGGTTTCGAGGCTAAGAATCTCGTCCTCTTCGGCATCGCGCCGCCCCCATCCCGTTATCCGGCGGGTCAGGATGTCGCGCTGGTACGCCGCCTCGAGCAGCGCCTGGCCGCCGTGCCTGGCGCTCAATCCGTGACCGTCTCGGCGATCCCGCTGGTGGCCAACAGCATGTGGAACGACGACTTTGTTCCCGAAGGCGAGACCCAGCGCCCCGGCGAGCAGGGATACGCCGACGTCAACGCCGTGGGCGCGCAGTTCTTTACCACCATGGGGATTCCCATCATCGCCGGCCGCGGCTTCAACGACGGTGATTCGGAGACCTCGCCCAAGGTCGCGGTCATCAACCAGGCGCTGGCGCGCAGGTTCTTTCCTAACGTGAATCCCATCGGGCGGTCGTTTAACAAGGAGCACGCCGAGCCCTTGCGGGATATCCGCATCGTCGGCATCTGCGGCGATACCAAGTACCAGGATCTGCGGGAGGACGCCCCGCCCATGTTTTTTGTTCCTTACCGGCAACAGCTCACGGTGCCGTTCGGCGTGACCTTCGAGGTTCGTACTTCGCTGAAGCCCGCCGCCCTGGTTCCGTCGCTGCGGGCCGCCCTGCAATCGGTGGACAAGGACCTGCCGCTGGTGGATGCCCGCACCCAGGAGCAGCAGATCGCGGCCACCATGATGCAGGAGCGAATTTTCGGCGAGCTGACCGCGTGCTTCGGAGTGCTGGCGTTGACCCTCGCCTGCATCGGCATCTACGGAATCCTGGCCTACTCGGTGGCGCGCCGCACCAACGAGATCGGCATCCGCATCGCGCTGGGCGCGCGTGCCCGCCAGGTGCTGGGCATGGTGCTGGGGGAAGCCTCGTGGATGGCCCTGGTGGGCGTGGCCGCGGGTGCGGCCGGCGCCCTGGCCCTCAGCCGCTTTGTCGGATCCCTGCTGTATGGCATCCGCGCCGCCGACCCGGCGACTTTCCTCGCCGCGGCAGTGCTGCTGTTCGCGGTGGCCGTACTCGCAGGCTGGCTGCCGGCGCGGCGCGCCTCCCGCATCCAGCCCTTGCAGGCGCTACGGCACGATTGAAGCTCGATCGCGACATAGAAACCGGAACGTGTCGGCAACTCTTGTGGCCGAGGCCGTCTCCCGTTTTGCAATCGGCCTTCGCAACTCGGCAATCGG
>DASUBK010000471.1:0-34799 GCA_035763305.1 Terriglobales bacterium
GTGCGCCTCGGCGATCGCGAGGTGGCGGTGCGCGCGATCGCACTGCGCAGCCAAAAGCTCAACGACGCCGCCGACGAAGCCTATGCCGCCAAGTACACGACGAAGGCGAATTTGAAATATGTCGCCGGCTTCCGCGAGCCCTGGCGCAAGGCATGCACGCTGGAGCTGGTGCCCGCCGATAGAACCTAAGTCTATTAAGCAAGAAGGTGCTTGACAATGGAGTGCGGCCGTCGTAATAGTTGGTCAAACAACTAATACATACAAGCGAAGTTGACTTTGTCCGCCGCCGCCCATCTCGACACCAAGTCCCGCCTGCTGCAGGCGGCTATGGAGTTGTTCACCACGCAGGGCTACGAGGCCACCAGCCTCGCCGACATCGTGCAGCGTGCCGGCGTCAATCCCGGCAGCCTCTATTATTTCTTCAAGACCAAAGAAGATCTTCTGGTCGCGGGCCTGGAATTTTTCCAGACGTTGCTCTACCCGATCGTGATGGAGCCGCCCTTTGCGCGGACGGCCGATTCGATCGAGCGCGTCTTCGAGGTGCTGGCCGACTATCGCGCCCGCCTCGTCGCTTGCCACCTCGACTACGAGTGTCCCGTCGGCAAGTTGGCGCTGGAGGTCGGACGGCGCTCCGAACGCGCGCGCGAGGGGATTGCGGCCAACTTTGCCGCCTGGCGCGACTGCATCTTCGCTTGCCTGCAGGACGCCGGCGACCGCCTGCCGCGCTCCACCGATCGCCGCGCCCTGGCCACCTTCGTCCTCACCGTGATGGAGGGCGCGGTCATGCAGGCGCGCACGCACAAGGACATCGGCTTCTTCGACGCATCGATCATGCACCTGCGGCGCTATTTCGACCAGTTGCTCGCCGATGGTGACCGCGAGCGGGAACAGAATGCCTGGGCAGTTTGAATCAAGCTCTGAGCTTTGAGCCTTGAGCTCTGAGGAGCGGGAGAAGCGACACGCAGCCGTGGGGAACACAAATCGAGCTCAGGGCTGAAAGCTCAGAGCTGAGGAGCTGTTATGGCGATGCATTTCGTGAATTGGTGGGCAGTTATGGCGGCCGCGATATCCATGTTCATCCTGGGAGGGCTGTGGTACTCGCCGGTGCTGTTCGGCCGCGTGTGGATGAGCGAAAACGGCTTCCGCGACAGCGACCGTCCGAACCTGGCGAAGATACTCGGCTTATCGCTGGTGATCTCGCTCATCATGGCGGCGAACCTGGCCTTCTTTCTGGCCGACGCGAAGACCACGGCGGCCTGGGGCGCGACCGCGGGTCTGCTCGCGGGCCTGGGATGGGTGGCGCTTTCGGTGGCGATGATCGCGCTCTTCGAGCGGCGCTCCTGGCGCTACATCCTCATCAACGGCGGCTACATGACCACGGCGTTCGTGCTCATGGGCCTGATCCTCGGAGCGTGGCGCGTATGAATCGAGCAACCTGGCTTCTTGCGGCCGTTTTGCTGCTCGCGCCTGTTCTTACGCGGGCGGAGGTCGCCGACAGCAGCGCCACCGGCTTCACGGTGAAGGGAAGCTATCTGGTGAATGCGGCGCCGGCGGCGGTGTGGACCAAGCTGATGCGTGTCGGCGAATGGTGGAACTCGCAGCACACCTACTCCGGCGACGCGCACAACCTCACCCTCGACGATCACGCCGGCGGCTGCTTTTGCGAGAACCTCGCCGCCGGCGGCAGCGTGCAGCACATGACGGTGGTGTTCGTAATGCCGGGCAAGATCCTGCGCCTCAGCGGCGGATTGGGGCCGCTGCAGACTGTGGCGACCGCCGGCAGCATGAGCATCGAGTTGAAGCCGGAAGGCAGTGGCACCCGCTTGACGATGAGCTACATGGTCGCCGGCTACCAACCGGGCGGTATGGCTTCTTGGGCGACGCCGGTGGACACCGTCCTCGGCGAGCAGTTCACGCGCCTGAAGAATCTGGTCGAGCGCGGCGATCCGGGCAAGGCCGCGAAATGAAGTCGTGACCCTCGGGGGAATGAGAGGGGCCGGTTCACACGAAGGTCACGAAGGTAAAGGATCACGGCATTTCCCAATTAGGAGGAGAATGGGTATGCATTCCGTTTTGCGATCTGTCGGACTGTCCATGTTGTTGGTTCTCGCGGCCGCGGCGCAGGAACAGAAAGTCACCGGCCTCGACAAGTTGCACGACGGCCTGCCCGACAAGGAATTCACTGGCAAGTCGGTGGATACCTCCTTCGTCGCCGGTAACGGCGAGCGCGTGCTGCGCCAGGAGATCGTGGTTCCCGCCACCCTGGAGGAAGTTTGGAGCGCAGTAAGCACTTCCGATGGGCTGCGCGACTGGGTGGCTCCAACTGCGGAGGTCGAACTGAAGACCGGCGGCCACTGGTACACCAACTACTCTCCGGGCAGCAAAATTGGTGACCCGGGCACCATCTACAACTCGGTGCTCAGTTACGTGCCCATGAAGATGATTGCGATGAAGATCGGCATCGCGCCGCCGATCTTTCCCAAAGGACCGAGCGATGCGGGGACGCTGTTCGCGGTGCTGACCCTGGAGGACTTGGGCAATCGCCAGGTGCGGGTCAGCGAGCACATGGTGGGCTTCGGCCCGGGCGAGGACTGGGACAAGGTCTATCGCTTCTTCGAAACCGGCAACGCTTACACCCTGGGCCAATTGCTCAAACGGTTTGAGGTCGGGCCGCGAAGGTGGGTAGCGAAATAGGGTCCAGGCCGGCGAGCGGCACGAAGTCGGGCAGGGACGGCACGCTCATCTCGCGCGATAAATGATCTGTCCCGCGCGCACGGTGTAGCGCACCGCGGTGAGTGCGCGCAAATCCTGTTCGGGATCGCCTTGTACTACGACTACGTCGGCGATCATTCCCGGCGCAATCCGACCCAACTTTTCCGCCGCGCCGAACCGTTCCGCCGGAGCGGTGGTCAAAGACGCCAGGATCTGGCGGAACGTCATCCCCGACTGCGCCATCAGCGCGTACTCCTCACTGGGATCGGGATCCACCGCGCCCAGGTCGGTGCCGAACAGCACCGTGCCGCCCTGCTTCACCCAGGCGCGCAACTGCTCCGTTTCGGTTTCCACGATCTTGTGCTGGGTGGATTGCCGGTCATGGCGCATGAAATATTTCCAGATGGTCAGCGTCGGCGTGAGCGCGACCTTGTGCTCCCGCACGGCGGCGAGCAGCGCGTCGTTCCACGGCCCAGCGAAGGGCGTGGTATGGCCGACCACGTCCACCCCGGCGCGCACCGCCGCCAAGATTTCGGCCGGCGTATTGGGATGAACGAATGCCGGCTTTCCGGCGGCATGGGCTTCGAGCACCGCCGCCCGCACCGCCTCCTCGTTGAAGGCAGGCGTGGCCGGCGGGGGCATTTGCGTGCGGCCGTTGTGGATCTTGATCGCGTCCACGCCTTCGGCCAGCAGCTTGCGCGCGGCCGAGGTAGCCTCCTCCGGCGTGGAAATCTCGGGCAGCGTGACTTTCATCGCGCCGGACAAGGTCATCACGATCTCCGGCGGCAGCGTGCCCCTGGCCACCAGGGCCTCGCCGGTGGAGAGAATTCGCGGTCCGGCCACCTCGCCGGAGTCGATGCGCTCGCGAATCCGGCGCGTGTTCTCCCACAGCGACGACAGATCGAAGACGCTGGTAAATCCCCAGCGCGTGGTGAAGTCCTCGAGCTGCCGCGTCAACTCGGCCGCGGGGATCTCCGCCGCATTGGCCCACTTGCGCTCGAAGAAGTGGACGTGGCTGTTCCAGAAGCCGGCGGTGACGGTCATGCCCGAGCAGTCAATCCGTTCGATGTTGGTTATGCCTCTCAAGACGGAAGAATCGCCGAGCGCGACGATCTTGCCGGAGTGAATGAGGACTACGCCATTGCGGATCGGGGCATCGCTGGGGTTGGCGTAGATGGTCGCCCCGACCAGAGCCAGGTAGGAATCGGAGGAGTTCGCGCCCTGGCCGCGAGCTGCCAGCGGGAGCATGGCGGAGCCAAGCAGCATCAGCAGAGGGAGCGCGCCGCGCATGAGGAGCTCCTGAAAGCCTGCGATTATAGCGCCGCGAGCCATTTGTTCCCTTCGTCGCCCCCAACCGCGCGCCCGAGGTGAGCACGAGGCCGCATCGCACTGGTCCCCATGGGTTGCGGCGGCGAGGCACGATTCGCGAAAGCCGCCGCTAGAATTGAGAGCGGATGAAGCCACGAATCACCTTGGCGATCACAGGCGGAGTCGTAGGCCTGGTGGTCGGGATGTGCGCGGCGCTGGTTGCGGCCGGCGCCACGCTCGGCATCTTTTGGCTGTTCGTTTTTGGCGACAATCCCTGGCCGGCGTGGAGCAACGTTCTGGTCGCCGTAATCGCCGGCGTGGTGGCGTTGGCGTGCGTAATCGGCGGCGCGTGGATCGGCTATCACCGGGGCGCGCGAATCGAGCTCAGTGGCGGCACGGAAAGAGCGGCGCTGCGCCAGGTTGTTGTGGCAGCGGGTATCGCGGCGTTGCTGACGGGCGCCTTGGCCGGGTTCTTCTATCGCAGCCAGCGCGCCAACCAGCGAGAGCGGATGCGACAGCAATCGTTCGCCAGCTGGGCGGGGCAGCGGCAGAGAATCCGGTCGGCGGAGGCGGTGTTGCGCCCGGACGATTCCGGCTGGGAGGTGACAGCGACGACCAGCGGCGCGGGCGGCGGAGCGTACGCCATGCGCCTGGAGGTGGAGCGCAGCGGAGGCGTGCTCATGGCGCGGGAGGCCGAGGTAAATCTTTCCGCCGGGGAGAACACTCCGTCGGTCCTCCTGAGCCGAGACGAGTTGATCTCCGCGTATGCGGGTAAAGTGTTTCGCGCCGGCGCCACCAACCTGGCCATCGAGGAGACTGTGACGGTGCGAGTCAGCCTGCGACCGCAGCTCGAAGCAGAGAAGATGCGTGAATGGGAGGTAAATGGCCCCACGGTTCAGCAACTGGCGGAGACACGTGAGTTGCCGCTGAAGATCAACTTCACCATCGGCAGCGATGGCCGGGCGCGCTTTGAGGACTGAGCCGTTGACCGAATCCGCGATGGCGGCGCGTCTGGGCAAGCAGACAGCAGGGTGCGGAAGGCCGGGCGCGACGAAGGCTGGATTGGAGCGTAGGAAGATCGGGGTTCCTCCTGTAAAATCAAGGGGCAAACCACCTGTGGGGAACAGCCGTCGATGATGGAATCCGACAAGGTCATGTTCGAGATCTACCGTGAAGGCACGTACACCGGCAAATACCGCGTGGTGTACTACACGGAGCTCAACGAGAACAACAAAGAGTGGGAAATCAACAAGGCAATGGCCGGCGAGCATTTGTACGACGGCTTCATCCGCAACTATCGTAAGGACGAGGCCAAGGACATCATCGACGCCTTGCTGAAGCGCATGAACGAGGGCGAGAGGCTCGGGGAGCGCGAGATCGAGAGCGCCCTGGGCGAGCACCTGGCGACCAAGTAGCGACTAGCGATTAGCAATTGGGCGGTTAGCTCGGTCATCGGAGGCGACGCCGACCGTCACCGCTAATCGCGAAGGCGCGAATCGCTGACTGCTAACAGCTCACGGCTGAGGTATAATCCGCACACCATGGCCACCGGACCCACGGTTTCCAAAGCCCCCGGGATGGTCCCGGAAGAATACAAGCACGAGCCCAAATCCAAAGGCCTCGTCACCCCGCGCAAGAAGAAGCCCGCTGAGCTGGCGGTGATCACCGAGTGCTGCACCGGATGCGCCGGATCGCCCGCCTGCATCGAATACTGCCCGGTGGAGGACTGCATGTTCTGGGTCCCGGACGAGGACCATCCGCCCTTCGGCCGGGTGCAGGTGGACCCGCTGCTGTGCATCGGCTGCAAGAAATGCACCAGCAAGGGCCCGGACGGCGCCTTCCTCGACGGCTGTCCGTGGGATGCGATCGTCATGGTCGGCACCAAGGATGTAGAGCAGGAAACCGGGACCATGCCGTACTGAGCAGTTGCCGGTTGCCAGTAGCCGGTCGCCGGTCCGGTCGACCGGCCTCCATCTCTGGGGACACCCGCCCGGGAATCTTGCGACTTTTTGCCGTTTCCACGTATCTTCTCTGCGTGCGCCATCAACCGAGGTTGTTCTGCATTTCCTGCGCGATGATGGTTTTCGCGCTCGCCGCTTTCACCTTCGCTCAACCAGCGCCAGCGCCAGCTCAGAAGGCCGACCAAACCCTGCACGCCGACGTGCTGCTGATCGTCGCCCATCCGGATGACGAACTGGGTGGCGCGGCGCTGCTGGCGCACGCCGCCGACCAGGGCGGCGCGGCGGCGGTGTACTGCACCTCCGGCAACGCGGGGCGCAACTGGGTCGGGCCGGAGCAAGGCCCGTCGCTGGGGCGCATCCGCGAGGTGGAAGCGCGCATGGCGGAGCACGCCATCGGCGTCAACCAGGTGTGGTTCCTGGAGCAGCCGGACACGCCCAGCCAGAACGTCATGCTGTCGCTGGGGAACTGGAACCATGCTTCGACCCTGCGGGAGCTGGTGCGGTTGATCCGGCTGCTGCGCCCGAACACCATCCTGACGGAGACGCCGCGCACCACGTCGGGCGAGAACCATGGCGACCACCAGGCTGCGGCGGTCAGCGCCGTGGAGGCTTTCGATCTTGCCGGCGATCCGACGGCCTTTCCGGAACAGCTGGCGGCGCCGCGCGAGCGAGAAGACCTGCTGGACAATCTGAAGCCGTGGCAGCCGAAGCAGCTGCTGTTCTTCGGCATGGGAAGCGCGATCCAGAGCCTGCCTGACGCCGGACCAAGGGTCTCCATGGACGATATCTCGCCGCGGACGAAGGAGTCGTACGGGCAGATGATGGCCGACGCCTGGCAGTGGCACCGCACCCAGCACCGCGGCGGAGGCGGGATGTCGCTGGGCAACACGCCGAATCCGCCGCGTCCCTCGCCGCGGACGGGGAGCACGCAGTATTTTCTGGCCAAGGACGTTGGCCAGCCGGCGCCGGAGGCAGCGCCGCTCCCCGCGTTCCACCTGGGCGGAAACTGGGATTTCTACGAGAGGTTGTGGCGCGCGCATCATCTGCGCCACGTGGAGCTACTGCAGCAGCACAACTTGTCCATCCAACCCGGGGACACGCTGCGCCTGCCGCTGGAATACGAGAACCGGGGCAGCGAGGCGGTACCGGTGGCGGTAAGCTGCGAGATTCCGTCGGGTTGGACAGCTGCCGACGGTACGAAAGGCGAGCAGACGGTGGCGCCGCATCAGACGGCGGAGTTCGTCTTCATGCTGAAGGCGTCGGCGCAGGACGGCGCTAACGGAACCCTGAGTTGCTCGAGCACGGTGCACGGCCAGGATGCAGGCAAGATCTCGATCACCGCGGGCGTCAGCAGCCGCACCATGCGGCAGGGAATCGCGGCGGCGGAACGATAGAGCTAGTCATCCCGAGCGCAGCGATGGATCTGTTGTAGACGCCAGCAGCAATGTGGGTGATTACAACAGATCCCTCGCTGCGCTCGGGATGACAGAATTTAAGGTCTACTTGTTTCTCTGCTGTATGGCGTCCCGGGTCATCGCCGCCTGCTGGCGCACGCGGTCGGGCAGGTCGTCGGACGGCCGCAGGTACTGCGAGACGGTCTCCAGGTCGGCGCGGGTTCCGATTATGTACAGGCCGCGCAGCGCCTCCCAAACCTGGTCCTCGCCGGGTGCGACGGTGGCCAGCGGCTTGCCCGCGACGACGCTGTCGTTGACCTTGACCAGCATCTCATGCACGCGGCCGGTGAGCGGCGAGCGCAACTCGACCTCCTGCCCGTTGACCTCCATGCGCAGCACCACGCCGCCCTTGCGAATGGCGGTTCCGGGGCGCGCCTCGTCCACGACTTTGCCCGCCTGCGGTGCGGTCATGGTCGCCAACTGCAGCATCTGGACGATCTCGTCGTGGCCGCTGTGGTCGCCGAAACGCACCAGCGCCAGCGCGGCATTGCCCCGCACCAGGGCCGAGGAGTCGTGCAGCATCTGCAGCAGCGCCTGGTGAAATTCCGGGCGGGAGGAGTCCTGGCCCATGACCCAGGCGTCGGTATTGCGGATCTCCTCTACCGGGTAGCTCGACAGGCGCACCAGGTCGGGATACCACTGGGCCACGCCGGCGTCGTGCCTGGAGATGCGCTCGTTCACCTGCACCAGCGCGTACTGGATGTTGCGCGGCTTGGCATCGTCGTGCAGGTACCGGTTGAGGTCGGCATCGTTCAGCGGGCGGCCGAACCAGGTACTGCGCCAGAACAGAAACGGCAGCAGCACGATGGCCCAGGCGACCACGAAAAAGGTGATGCGGTTGCGCAGCGACATGCGCGCGCGCGCGCGGTGCTCGGTCAGTTCCGTATTTCGGGTTTCAGAGACGTTGTTCATGGAATTGGGTGATTTGGTGATTGGGTGATTGTGTTAATGCGAACCAATCGCCAAATCACTAAATCGCCAAATCATTCCTCGATATCGGCGTCCAGCACCCCTTCCTGCTCCAGGTAGTGCGACATGGCGTACTGGGCGAGCAGGCTGTTGGCCAGCAGGACCTCGGCGCCGCGCCACTCGCCGGAGGGATGCATGGATCCGGGCGGATGCTGGCAGGGCCCGCTGGAGCCGAATTCCGCTCCGAAGAAAGCCGCCTGCACCTGGTCGAAGTGCTTCAGGCGGCGCCAGGCTTCATCCCCGACGGTGCCGGACAAATCGATTTTCAACTTCAGCACGGGCATAAGAAGCGATCAGCTCTCAGCTTTCCACCTTTACGATCTGGTGATCTGGCGATCTGGTGATGTGGCGATCCGCACGGGGCCGCATGACCAGCAAGGCCGCGATGGTAATGACCACCGCCGCCGTGCCTGCGACAGCGGTGAGCGGCGTCAGGCGATAGAGCAAGAGATAGATAACCACGCCGGTCACCGAAACGTACAGCCATGCCGGATACGTCCAGCGGGCGATGGCGCGATGGCGGTCGAAGCGGCCGCGCAGCGCTCGCGACAGAGTCACGATAACCAGCGGCACGATCGCCGCCGCCAGGATGGTATGGGTCAGCAACACGGAGAAGTACACCGGCCGGATCCAGCCATGGGCGAGAAAGCGCGTGGTGCCGACATGCGCGTGGTAGTACAGGTACGAGCACAGGAACAAACTCGAAGTCACGACGGCGGCGATCATGCAGGCGCGATGGGCGCCTTGCCGGCCGCGGCGAATCAGCGCCACTCCCATCGTGATCAACGCGGCGCTGGCGCCGTTCAGGGTCGCGTCAATGGCCGGAAAGATCGAGTAGTCCTGCATGCAAGTGGGTGATTGGGTGATTTGGCGACTGGGTGATCGACTTGGCTATTCTGCGCTCGGGCCAATCACCAAATCACCCAATCGCCAAATCACCCAATTCTGTTACGCCGCGGGCTTGGTCGTCCGCCGGTTGGCCAGCAAAAAAGCGATCCCGAACATCAGCACGGAAAACGCCGCCAGCACAATGATCGAAGGCAGGACGGCGAAGGCCTCCGTGCCGGGGAAGAGCAGGCCGCGCAGTGCCTCGGTCCCGTAGGTCAGCGGGTTCAGGCGCATGAGCAGGCGCATCCATCCCGAGGCGCCGCTCAGCGGGAACAGCGCGCCGGAGAGCAGCCACAGCGGGATCAGGAACATGTTGATCACGGCGTGGAAGCCCTGGCTCGAGTCCATGGGCCAGGCGATGGCGAATCCCAGCGCAGTCAGCGCGAAGGAGCAGAGAAACACCGTCAGCACGATTAATCCGAATTGCGCCAAGCCGAAGTGCACGCCCAGGGCCGGGGCGAAGGCCAGGAACACCAGTCCCTGGATCGCCGAGAGCGTGGTGCCGCCCAGCACCTTGCCCATCACGATCACCGAGCGATGCACCGGCGCCACCAGCACCGAAAGCAGGAAGCCTTCCTTGCGGTCCTCGATCACCGACATCATGGTGAAGATGGAGGTGAAGAGGACGATCATGGTCAGCGCGCCGGGGAAGAAGTAATCGAGATAGTGCTGGCTGCCCGCGGCGCCGCTGCGAAAGGAACTGCCGAAGCCGGAGCCGATCACGATCCAGAACAGCACCGGGGAGGCGATCACGCCCACCACCCGGCTGCGCTGGCGGTAGAAGCGAACGATCTCGCGCCACCACAGGGAGACCGCGGGGATGACCGCTCCGCCGGAAGCAGCTTGCGGATGCGCCAAGGTTTGTGTTTGTGTTGCCACGGAAATCTAAACCTTTCCTTTAGCTTCGTCGGATCCCGGGGTTGCGGTCCAGAAGCGGTGGCCGGTGCGGTGGATGAAGACGTCTTCCAGCGTCGGCTTGCTCACCGACACCGACTGAATCTCGCCCGGGAAGGCTTCGACCACCTCGGTCACGAAACGATGTCCCTGCTCGCGCTCCAGGCGCACCTTGCCGTCGAGCACCGCGGGCGTGACGGCAAATCGCTTCTCGATCTTTTCCGCCAGGCCGGAGGGATCGTCCGACTCCAGCAGCAGCACGTCGCCGCCGATCTCCGATTTCAATTCCGCCGGCGTGCCCAGCGCGACCACCTTGCCCTGACTGAGGATGACCAGTCGGTCGCAACGCTCGGCTTCTTCCATGAGATGGGTGGTGACCAGCACCGTGACCTGCTCCTCGTCGCGGAGGATGTGCAGGTACTGCCAGAGATCGCGGCGCGCGCCGGGATCGAGGCCAGTGGTGGGTTCGTCGAGCAGCAGAACCGAGGGCCGGTGCATCAGGCCCTTGGCGAGTTCGAGGCGGCGCTGCATGCCGCCGGAAAACGTCTCGGCACGGTCCTTGGCTCGGTCTGCCAGTCCCACGCGGGACAGCATCTCCTCGACGCGGCGCTTCAGCGCGGCTCCGCTCAGACCGTAGAGGTGGCCGACGTGGCGCAGGTTCTCCTCGGCGGAGAGCTTTACGTCAATGCTGGGCGCCTGGAAGACCACGCCGATCTGGCGGCGCAGGCCGGTGGGGTCCTTGGCGGCATCGCAGCCGTTGAGTACCGCGCGTCCACCCGAGGGCAACATCAGGGTGGAGAGGATGCGGAACATGGTGGTCTTGCCGCTGCCGTTAGGGCCGAGCAGACCGAAGATCTCGGCGCGGCGCACCTCGAAGCTGACGCCGTCCAGCGCCGGGCGGCCGTCATAGAGATGGCGCAGTTCCTGCACCTGGATCACGGCAGGTTGCGTGGCGGAGCGCGATTCCACTGTCGGGGATGTGCTGAGAACGGACGATTTCACGGGTGCTTACATTGTACGACAAGAGCCGGCAGGACCGCTCAGGGCTGCGCTGGGAAACGGCGCTTTCCCATCGCCTGCACAAAACTCAAAACAGCGATTACGCCAATCGTCGCCTGCGACGCCACGCAGTAGAGGCAGTAGACGCGCAGCACGCTGGCTTCAATGGCGGTCAACTCGAGCGAGATCCCCAGGGCGGTGGCGGCAACCAGCAGCAGCAGGGGCGCGGGGCCGGTCCAGGCAACAATGGCAATGAGCGCGTAGCCCGCCATGCCGATGGCGGCGGTGGGAATGCCCTTTACGGCGGAGTAGGAGCTGTGGTTCACCGTGCCGCAGTCCCAGCGCGCGTTAATGTCGCAGGGCGAGGTGTTCATGTTGTAGTGCTCGTAGAGCGCGGCGCTGGACAGGGCGATGCCGATCGCCGCCAGGAGGGTGATAGCCAGCTTCATAGGCCCAGAGATACACCCGTCCTGCACTCGCGGGATGTGACTCAGCGCACAGAAGACGGCGAGGGCCTACGTGAGGGGGCCCCAAGCGGAAACGCCGAGGACCTGGCGCTGCTGCGTCAGATGCTCGGCGTTTGGCCGCCTCCCAAAGGGAGGCTTGACGCGGTAGCCGCTATTTCGTGGACGGCCGCTTCTTCAGGGTCCCGCTGGAAGGCGCGTAAGCGCTCTGCAACGACAGTTCCTGGGCCGTCTTGTAGGTAAGCTGCGTCTCGGCAGGGATGCCTTTCTTTTTGCCGGTCAGCACCTGCGCTCCGGCGCCGGCGCCGCCGCCCAGCACCGCGCCGATGGCCGCGCCCTTGCCGCCGCCCAGCAGCGCGCCCAGCACCGCGCCCACCGCCGCGCCGCCGCCGACGTACTTGGCCGTTCGCTTGTTGGCGCCCAGCGTGCCGGTGCCCTCGCTCTTACCGCCGCTGGCCACGAGGTTGTAGCGCTTGCTGCCGACGGTCACGGAGCGCAGGTCAAGGATGGTGTCCTTGCCGTCGGAGGACTTGGTCGCCACCAACCGGGCGCGGCTGCCCTTCGGAATGGCGACACCGCCCGAGGTGTTGGGCACATCATCGCTGACCGAAGCGCTGTAGGCTGCGCCCGCCGGCGGCGCCGCAGGAATCGCCGTATCGGTGCGCACCTTGATTTCCGCTCCCGAGGGAACGGTGCTGGTCTGTGCCGTGGCCCAGGGAATCATGCAGGCCAGAAGCAGTGCAAGGAATCCCAAACGTGTTTTCATCGTTCCTCCCATTGGTTACGCCACCCGTCGCCTGGGCTGGTCCTCTTCGCCTGCATCGTAGGCGGTGTCCTCGTAGGAGCCGCCCAGGGTCGACATCTTGGTCACCTGGCAGTGGTCCACCCGCACCCGGCCCGGCTCCATCATGGAAACGCGCGCCCAGGGAGCGATCACGATTCCCTTATCGCAGATCCGGTCGAGCAGATCGGTCTGGCTCTCGTCGGAATTAAAGGCTCGATGAGACATGAATCCAGCTCCCAAACACGCATCCGCAGTACCGCTTCAGCATCGCAGACAGACTTCGGGTACGTGCCAGAGGATTATTGACTTAGAAGACAACGGACGCGGGAGGGATGCTCGACTGAGAGCCAAGACTTTAGCGGCGGTTCAACATCATGACCGCATACAGCAGCGGCAGGTAGAACACCGTCGCCTGCAGCAGTTGGCGGGCGGGCTTCTTGGAGTGCGGTGAAGAAGGCAGGTGCTTGCAGGTAGCCAGACGCAAGCCGGCCCAGAGGAAGCCGGCGCCGAGAACGGCAGCGGAAACAAAGTAGATCCAGCCCGACATTCCCAGCCAGGTCGGCGCCAGGCTGGCGGGCAGCAGGGCGATCGAGTAGGCGACAATCTCGCGCGAGGTGGCCTTGCCCGTCGCTTCGACCACCGGCAGCATGCGAATGTTTGCCTTCTCGTAATCCTCGCGGTAGAGCCAGGCAATCGAGTAGAAGTGGGGGAACTGCCAGAAGAAGACGATGGCGAAGAGCACCAGGCCTTCGACCTCGATGCGGCCGCGAATTGCGGTCCAGCCCAGCAGCGGCGGCATGGCCCCGGGGAAGGCGCCGATGAAGGTGCAAACCGGCGAGACGCGCTTCAACGGCGTGTAAGCGGCGAGGTAAACGATGGCCGTCGCCAGGCTAAGGCAGCCGGTGAACAGATTACAGAATATGCCCAGGTACAACGCTCCGCCCAGCACGAGCATGGTGGATACGGTCAGGGCGTGTGCCAGGCCCATGCGGCGCGAGGGAAGGGGGCGATTGGCGGTGCGGCGCATGCGGCCGTCCACGTCGCGCTCCATGACTTCGTTCAGAGCTGCCGAACCGGAGGAGATCAGGGCGATGCCGATCAGGGCGTGCAGCACTGGCCAGGAAAGCGCGCCGACGCCCTGTTTGGGCGCGGCGAAATAGGCGCCCGCCCAGGCGGAAAGCACGATCAGGCTGGTCACGCGCAACTTGATGAGTTCGGAATAGTCGCGCGCGCGGACGGCGGCGGTGAGGTGAACGGCCTGTTCGGAGGGGAAGCCCGGCGCGGGAGTGCTCATGCGATTCCGGTCCTAAGATGCCGGGGAGCCGGCGTCCGACTCAAAATGACCGAAATTGGCGTCATGCGGTGACCGCCTTGGCGTCGCGCGCCGCAACCCGCTCGGCGGTGGGAATGGCGATGTGCCGCCACGATTGAATCGCCAACACCACGGTCGTTGCCAGCAACAGCGCGCCCACCGCAACGTGCGAGACCGTGCTCAGCACCATGGGCATCTCCGGCTGAGGAGCGTCGCGGCCCCACTCGACGCGGGTCAGCCAGGAGGCAAAGCCCAAAACGAGCTGCACCATCAACAGCGACAGCAGGCTCAGCGCCAGACGGCGCAACTGCTCCACCTTTCCGTACTCGGTGAGAGTGCGCACCACCGTCCACAGGATCAGGAAGGTCACCACCGCGGCGCTGATCAGGTGCGGCAAAAGCTTGATGCCGTGATGGCGGAAGGCCGCGCCGAGAATCAACTGCACGTACACCGACATTGCGGCGGCGGTAGCCAGCTTAGGCAGCGCCGGACGCTGTTCCGCCAGGTGCTTGCGCGGCTCGACCTCGGTCCACGTTCGGCCGGTGAACAGAGCCATTGCGACGACGATACAGAAGAAGGTCTGCGCCAGAGTCGCATGGGCGGTGGAGACCGCCGGCGGAAGATAGAAGAGGACGGTGATTCCACCCAGGACTCCCTGGGCGATGACCGTGCCCAGGGCCGTCCAGCCGAGCTTGCGTACCCAGGCGCGGCGGTCCACCCGTTGGGTCCAGACGGCGAGGATGATGGTCAGTAAGCCGACCAGTTGCGCCAGTATGCGATGGGTGTGTTCGTAGCGCACGCCGCCGACCAGCGCCACCTTGAAGTAGCCATAGGTGATGGGCCAGTGGTGGAAGGAGGTCGGCCAGTCAGGAACGGAGAGGCCGGCGTCGTTGCTGGTGACCAGCGCGCCGAGAATCAGCAGGAGGAAGGTGCAGAAGGCCGTAATCACCGCGAACCGGTGATGGGCCCGGTTGAATGGCGTCGACAGCGAAGACAGAACGTACTCCCTGGGTAGATTCGCCGCGGTTCACCCCGAACCGACGGTGCGAAGCTGAAATCTTAGCAGTTTCGCGTTCCCTTGGTGTCTTCGTGTGCCGGAAAAACCGTTCCCACGAAGGACACCAAGGGTCACGAAGGACTTATTCGCCCGCAGCCTTGCTGGCCCCGCCGGCGGGAAAGGTGACGTCGACCGTCTTGCTTTCCTTGGGCCCGATGGTGACCTGCTGCTCCTGCTCGCCAAGCTTTTCCTGCACGAAGCCGAGAGTATAGGTCCCCGGAGGCAGGCCCTTGATCTCGTACTTGCCGTCCTTGTCGGTAACGGCGAAGAACGGGTTTTTGACCACGTTGATGTACATCTTCATCCACGGATGCTGGTTGCACTTCACCGGCAGCATGATCTCTTCGCGGGTGAAGCTCTTCTCGATGGGCGCGGCCTTGGGGGGCTGCGACTCGTTCCACTCGCGATTGTCCTTGGGAGTGGGGTGGATGTTGTGCGTGGTCTCGTCGCTGTTGACGATCTTGACCGGCTGGCCGACCATCACGCCCAGCACGTGGGGATGGTAGCGGCAGCCCTGCTGGTCGATGGTGACGGCTTCGGTGGGCGCCGGCAGGGTGCCGTTGAAGCCGCTCTTGACGTACACGAACGTGTTGGCCAGATCGCCGTTGTTGACTTCCAGGGTTTCCACCTGGTTGGTGCCCTTGCAGGCGGGGTCCTGGCTCATGTCGATCTTGGCCGGCTTGGGCGCCGTGCCGGAATATTTCACCACGCCGCTGACGCTGCCCACCGTGCTCTGGTCGATGGCAGTCGTCTGGGCCGGTGCGGCCGGTTGCGCAGCCTGCTCGTTGGCTGCGGTTTCTTTCTTGCTGCACGCGGACAGCAACATCAGTGCCAGCGTCGCGATCGCCAGGATCGCGAGCGATTTGCTTTTCATGTCGCCCCTCTCAGTCGGAGTTTTAGACCCAATCACAAACCGTCAATTTTAGCGCGAACCGGGAGTTCGTGCCGTGGCAATAGAGGAAGCGGCGCCGCTGCGGGCCGGCGCCGTTCCCAATCGGGCTGATGGAGTTGCTGCCGGGGGCCCGCCGCGCTTTTGCGAGGTCCTGGTGGCCGGCGCGGAGCGCATCATGCTCGAGACCCGCTTCTGCTCTTCCGGCGTGAGCTGGAAGATGTAGCGCATCAGCAGGGTGTTGTGGTTTTCGCTGTAGCCCTGGAACGAGGGCGGCGTGGGACCGCTGAACACCCACTGGTCGCCCTGCTTGCGGAAGAGTCCCGAGGGCATGGCGGTGCCGGGGCTGATGGCCTGCGGATCCAGCATCCACAGCTCGGTCCAGCCGGGCTTCAGGCGTTCCTTGGCCAGCAGGAAGTTGGGCGCGGTGGCGGTCTTGTCGTGGTTGGGATCGCCGGTCGCGTGACACTTCAGGCAAGGCGCGGCGGTGGAGGAGAACAGGCTGCGCGCCATGTCGGTCTCCTTGGCGGTGAGCAGCTTCTGCGGCTCGCGGATGTACGGCATCGGCTGCTGCGACATCGCCTGGAAGAAACGCACCAGCTTGCGCAGCTCGTTCTCCGAGAAATAGAAGGTCGGCATGCGAACCGGCAGGTACGGCCGGACGCCGTCGCGATGCATCTGCGCGGGATCGTCGGTGAGCGCCGGGTTCGACAGGAACTTGAGCAGCCACGCGGGATCGACGCGCGCGCCCTCGATCAGGAGCTTGGGCGGCAGCTTTTCCTTCTGGTCCTGGAAGAAGGGCACGGTTTCAATCGCGGTCTTCTGTCCGGGAATGAACTGGTGGCAGCCGACGCAGTTGTACTTGCGCACCACCCACCAGCCGTCCTGGATGTCCTTGCGGTAGTCCTCGGGCTTGTACTGGTAGCTGGCGGGCAGGGAAGAGTCCTGGCTGCCCAGCAGGAAGGTCACAATGTCATTGACCTGGTCCTTGGTCAGGTGCGGGTCGGGCATGCGGAGCTTTTCCAGGTCCGACTTGATCATGCCCTGATCGTAGAGGTTGGGCATGGCCAGCTTGTGCTCGAAGAAGCCTTTGTTGGTGTACCAGTTCGTCTTCGCCGGACCTTCGGGCAGGCGCGCGAGAATGGCCTGGTCCTTGATCGGCTCCTTGCCTTCCTCCGCCATGCTGGTTTCGAGGGCGAAGTCGAGGCGCTCGATCGGCTTGCTGCCTTCCTGCGTCAACTCGGTGCCGATGCGGCCCTCATCCTCGAAGCCGGAGATTTCGTGGCACCCCGCGCAGCCGTACTGCCGGATCCACTTCTTTCCCTCCTCCTTCAGCTTCGGATCCTCCATGTAGGAGGCGTCGGGATAGGAGCTGGGATCCTTTTCCTTCTGCGACATCAGGTAGGTGGCGATGTCGGCCACCTCGTCGTCGCTGAGGCGCAGGTTGGGCATGACAGTCATCTGCTCGACCTGGAGCTGGTGGCCGTCATTGGGGCAGGTGCTGTGATCGAAATCGAACTGGTACGGCAGCCCGTGCTTGGCGTAATCCTCGGGACCGATGTCCTTCTTCTCGTAGGCGCAATAGGGACGCGTCCGCTGGCGCGGGTTCTTGATCCAGCGGAAGACGTAATCGTAATTGTCCTTCTCGCCCACGCGGCTCAGGTTGGCCGCGAAGTCGCCGCCGATCTGCTGGTCGCCCTCGCCGATGGAGTGGCAGGCCAGGCAACCGCGCGTCTCGAACAGCGTCTTGCCGTTGGCGGCGTTGCCCGTCTTTTCATGGGGCAGGGGATCGGTGAGCGCCGTCTGCCACAGGTACGCTGAGATCGCCTTGATCTGGTCGTCGGTGAGGCGGAAGTTCGGCATCTTGGTGGTCGGGCGGAAGTCGGTGGGCTTGTGCAGCCATACCGGAATCCAGTTACGATTGATCTTCAGCCGCACTTCCTTGAGGTCCGGCCCGATCTTCTTCATGTCCTCCATCAGGCTCTTGGAGCGCAGATCGAGCAGCTCGATCTGGCCGGAGAGCTTGCTGTTGGAGACCTTCAGCGCCTCGGCGCGCTGGTAGAAGCGCTGCGCTTCCTCGTTGCTGGCGGCGTTGTCGCCGTTCTTGGTGGCGATGGCCGCGTCGTGCAGGTTCTGCTGCTGCTGGGTTTCAATCTGCTTGATCTGCTGCCCGATGCCGGTCAACTCTTCCGGTTCGCGGTCGTAGCCTTCGTAGCGATGACAGCCATTGCAACCGCGCTGGCGGAAGAGGAACTTGCCCTGGTTGATGGTGGACATCAGCCCTTCGCCGCCGCCGGCGGTGGTCAGCACCATGTCCGCGGCGTGGCACGTTTGGCAGCCGGCCTGGATGTTGTTGCGGGTGAACAGCGGCCACAGCCAGTGCTCGTAATTGCCGTGCGCCTTCTCAATGCTGGTGGTGGCGCGGCCGTTGCCCTGGTGGCAGGGGGAGCAGCCGAACTTTTCCGGATCGTGGATCTTCAACAGCTCCGGATCCGGGTGGCTGGTAAAGGCCAGCGCGTACTCATCCGGTTGCTTGGCTCCTTTGGGCGACATCGCCGCCGCCGTCAGCGTCACTGGCTCGCGCGTGCCCATGTGGCAGGACTCGCAGCGGTCCACGATGTTGGCGGAGGCGACGTTGATCTGGACGATCTGCGAATCCCAGTCGTCCATCTTCTTCTGCAGGCCCGCCATGGCTTCCGGCCCCAGGCTGACCATGTGGTCCTTGAGCCAGTCGTCGCGCTTCGTCTTCAGCTCGTTGAGCGGCTTGAGCATGGCCGCCAGTTGCAGGCTGAGCGCGCCCTTCTCGTCTTTCAGGCTGTTGTAGCGCTCCTCCAGGTGAGGGAAGTCCATCTCCTCGACGTGGCCGTCGGGGAACTTCACCTTCACCTTTTCCGCTTTGTACTTATCGAGGTCCTTCTGCTTGCTCTTCTTGCTGCTGTCGCTGTCGTCGGTCTCGATGGAGTAGACCTCGGCATTGACGTAGGCGCGGCGGTCGGTGAAGACGCTTTGCACGGCCAGGATTTCCGCGCTCTTGTCCGACAGCTTCTTCTGCACGTCCTTCATCTGCGCGTCGGAGGCCTTGAGCGCGTCCTGGTAGGCGCCATCGAGCTTCTGGTATTCGGGATCGGACTCGAGCTGCTTCTCGGCCGTAGCCGACTGCGTCTTGGCCTGCTTCAGGAAGGCGCCGTAACGGTCCTTGAACTCCGACTGGTAGCGCTTCCAGGGGCGCTGGCCGTAGGCCTCGTCCCACAAGGCCCAGAACAGGGACCCGATCAGCAGCGCCACCGCCACGGTGTAATGTACGGCGTACGATTTGGTTACGATCGGGTCGTGCTCGGGAATGTTTTCCTGGGGCACTGCTGCCTCCGAAACAGCTCTGAGCTATGAGCTCTGAGCATTGAGCAAATCACATGGGGCCCGGCTTGGCTTAGAGCTCAGAGCTCACAGCTTCTAAATGTTGAACCAAGGCGTCACCATCACGTACTTGATGTGAAACGCCAGGCGCAGGAACATCTTGATCGGCAGGGCGACCATGGTCAGCATGAAGAACGCCATGATGCTGTACTGCAGCAGGCTCATGCGCTTGAAGTCCTTGGGCATCTTGCGCCGGAAGAGCGCCGTCATGCCCAGCCCGCCGATCACGTAATACCCGCCGACCACGATGGCCCCGAACACCGCCTTGGCGAAGTTCGAAGTAATGCTGAAGATGTCCGGCAAGTCGCGGTTCACCTCATAAATGAGGCGATTGTGGTCCCAACTTTGGCCCGGCCAGAACCACTGCCATCCTGGACCGCGGATGAAGGTGCCGATGATGATCATCGAAACCCACAGCACGATGAAGCCGAAGCAGAAGGTGGCGATGGAGAACTTGCGCTGCTTCAGCGTGTAGTAGCCGCTGCCCAGGGGATTGGTGTCAATGTAGGGAATCGCCATCAGGCCGACGATGATCAGCGTCGGCATCACCACGCCGGCGATCCAGGGATCGAAGTACACGAGCATTTCCTGCAGTCCGAGGAAGTACCACGGCGCTTTGGCCGGGTTCATGGTCAGGTTGGGATTGGCCGGCTCTTCCAGCGGCGCGCTCAGGGTGATGGACCACACCATCAGGATGATGGTCACGATGATGGCGGCCAGGAACTCCACGCGCAGCAGGAACGGCCACACGTGGACCTCCTTCGACCAGCCGGGACGCCAGGGGAAGGTCTTGCGGTGGTGCGTCTTGGCCAGGGCCGGGTCCTTTTCCAGCTTTTCGATCAGCTCGTCGTTGGCGCGCGCCTGCTTGAAAGCGAGGTAGCAGTAGAACACCACCAGCGGCAGCAGCGCCGTGATCGGAATGTTGTCCGGAGTGGTCGCGATCGTCCAAAGCTGATGCCAATCCATAAGAATCTCCCCATCGGGTGATCGGGTCATCGGGTGATCGAATCCATCGGGTGATCGAAATCGATGACCCGATGGCAAGATGAACAGATCGCCCGATTAGCCTCCGGCGGCCGCCTGCGCCCTTCGAGGCTTGTCGGCCTCGGAGGTCAACATCACCGGCGCCGGTCCGGAGATACCGCCATCCTTTCGCACGCGCCAGAAGTGCACGATCATGAAGATCGAGGCGATGATCGGGATGGCGATGCAATGCCAGATGTAGGCGCGGAGCAGGGCATTAGCGTCCACGATCGATCCGCCCAGCAAGCCGAAGCGCACGTCGTTATAGGGCGTCATGCCGATTTCGTGGCCGAAGGGGCCCTCGTTGCCCAGCAGCGGCGTGGCGCGTGCCATGTTGGTGCCCACCGTGACCGCCCAGAAGCCCAGCTGATCGTCGGGCAGCAGGTAGCCGGTGAAGGAGAGCAGCAGCGTCAGTACCAGCAGGATGACGCCGACATTCCAGTTAAATTCGCGCGGCTTCTTGTAACTGCCGGTGAGAAACACGCGGAACATGTGCAGCTCGACGGCGATCACCATCAGGTGCGCTGCCCAGCGATGCATGTTGCGCAGGATCTTGCCGAAGGGAACGTCGTGCTCCAGGTAGAGCACGTCGCGGAACGCCTGCACCTTGGTCGGGTGGTAATAGAACATCAGCAGGGTGCCGGTGAAGGTGAGCACGATGAACAGGTAGAACGTGATCCCGCCCATGCCCCAGGTGTAGTTGTAGCGGACCGCGTCGCGGTTGATCTTCGCCGGGTGCAGGTGCAGGAAGACGTTGGACAGCACGCCCAGCGCGCGGTTGCGCGGCGTGTCGTCGCGCTTGTGGCGGAAGATCGAGGTGTAGACCTGGGTCTTGGTGGGATCCTTGAGCCCCTCGACCTGTTCCTTGACCTTGACCGGAATCTCGACCTTCATGGCCTGGACTTCTTCTTTCACCAGGTCCACGACGCCGGTCTTCTTGCCGTTACCGTTTGTCTCGTCCGGCATGATTCCCCCACTCCGAATCGCGGTTGTAAGTCCGCCAGCCGACGGTCGAAAACCGCCGGCCAGCTACACCGGGAGGAACGCTCCCGGATCGTCAAAGTGGCTGGGCTGTCCCTTGGGCCACTGGTAGAGGCGGCTGGCGTCCACGATGATCTGCCCATCGGGCGCCAGTTCGACATGGGCGCGGTCCATCGGCCGCGGCGCCGGTCCTTCGAAGTTCACTCCCTCGCTATCGTAGCCGCTGCCGTGGCAGGGACACTTGAACTTGTTTTCCGCCGGCTTCCAGTCGGGGGTGCAGCCCAGGTGGGTGCACTTGGCGTAGATCACGAAGATGCGCCCGGGAATGCGGTCCACCCAGATGCGGTACATCTGCTGGAACTTGGTGTCGACGCCCATGCCGAAGTCGCTGGGATAGCCGATTTTGAATACCGTGCTGGGCTCGAACAGCGTGCGCGGCAGGAAGAAGCGGAAGAACGCCAGCAGCCAGGTGGTCAGGAACGCGACCACGGCGGTCCAAATGAAGCGCCGCCGGGCGCGGTTGACCGGAGTGTCCGGCGGGCCGGCGGTGGCCACGCCACCCGCGGCGGCAGCCTTCGAGGTCCCCACCGCCGGAGTTCCGACATAGGTGGTTGCCGTGCCGCTGCGCGCGATTGGCGGTACTGCAGCTCTCGCCGGCGCCGCCGCCGCGGCTGTCCGTGCCGCGGGCGCAGCAGCCGGCGCCGCCGCGGGCGCGGCAGGAGCCGCGGCGCCCGGGGCCTCACCGGTCAGTGCGAAGATTTCAGCGTCGTTAAGTTGCGGAAGATTATTACGTTTGCGGCGTGCCTGCTCGGCGGCGATCGACGAACGGCTCCACTTCTTTCCTTGCTTCAACCACTCCGCGACTTCGGCGCTGATGGTGCCGCTGGGCGGAGCGGCAGGAGCAGCGGCCGCGGCGGCCGGGACCGCCGCAGGTGCGGCAGCAGGAGCTTCCGGCGCCTCGCCGGTCAGCGCGGTAATTTCGGCGTCGTTCAAAGGCGCCAGGTTGGTGCGCTTGCGCCGCGCCTGTTCGGCGGCGATGGCCGAACGACTCCACTTCTTTCCTTGCTTCACCCACTCGGCGACGTCGGCGCTGATGCTGCCGGTCGACGCCGCCGGCGCAGCGGGCGCTGGAGCAGCCGCCGGGGGAGCAGGCGGGGTCGCAGCCGGGGCGGCGGGAGCCTCGCCCTTTTCCCACGGCATCTGCTCGCCGGTCCGGAGCGCCTCCATGTCGGCGTCGGTGAGCTCGGGCAGACCGGAGCGCTTGCGATACGCCTGCTCGGCGGCAATGACCGAATTGTTCAGCGGCTTACGCGGCCAGGGCGGCAGTCTGCCCAATACGCCGGTACTGAGGACCTGATCAGCCATGCTTCCTCACCTCAAGTTCCCGCTACGCGGGAGGCACGGAGCATTAATCAGCAAACGCCGCCAGCGAGGAAGACCTCACCGGCGGTACCTCTATCTGGGCCCACTCCACACAACTCGTCACCAGCTCGGCCAGCGCCGTGATGAAGGTCGGCGAGTCGTTCAGGCCGGGCGTCATGGCAAAACGTTCGATCCCGCACTCCGCCGCCAGTTCGCGGGCCTCGTGGTCGACCTCGCCGAGAGTTTCCACGTGATCGGACACGAATGAGATCGGCACCACGCAGACGTTGCGCTCGCCGGCGGCGCCCAATTCGCGAATCGTGGTGCGCAGCGACGGCTGCAGCCACTTGCTGGCGCCCACCTTGCTCTGGTAGCAGACGCGGTGGGCGTTGACCCATCCGCCGCGGGCGCGCACCAGTTTCACCGTTTCCTCGATCTGCCGCTGGTAGGGATCGCCGCGCTCCACCACCGCCACCGGAACGCTGTGGGCACTAAACACCAGCACCGCGTCGTCGGGATCGGAGAAGCGCGCCAGGGTCTCGTTGACCTTCTCCACCTGCGATTCCAGGTAACTCTCGTTCCGGTAGAAGTCGCGCACCGTATGCACCGGCCGCCCCTGCGGGTGAAAGCGTCGCTGCCACTCATTCAGGCTGCTGCCGGTGGTGGTCGAGGAGTACTGCGGGTACAGGGGAAGGAGAATGATCTCGTCGCAGCCGGCCTGCTCCAGCGCGGTGATCGCCTCTTCGGTGAAGGGATGCCAGTAGCGCATCGCCACCACGCACACCGCGTCCAGCCCCTGGCGGGTGAGGCGCATCTGCAGCGCCCGCGCCTGCTGCTCGGTCAGACGGCGGATGGGCGAGCCCCCGCCGATCACTTCGTAGTGATGGCGGACCTTCTGCGCCCGCGTGCTGGAGATCAGCTTGGCCAGCGGCTTGCGGCCGAGGCGGGCGAAGGGAAAATCAATAATGTCGGGATCGCAAAACAGGTTGTAAAGAAAAGGTTCGATCGCTTCCAGCGTGTCCGGGCCACCTAACTGGAACAGGACTACCCCGATGCGTTTCTGTGCCATCCCCATAGTCGGACGAAGGGCCCACTGCCGCGTGTTGAGCGTTCGGAATCGCGGCTTCTTTTCGGTGGGGACGCATATTACCTATTTCGGGGAACGCACGTCAACCGATGTGGTGCAGCCAGCGCCGCCAGTGCGTCGCTGAAACGCCGCGTCCAGCGCGGATTTCCGAGGAAGAGAAGAAAATATCGTGCGAGGCTGTGGAAAACGTCTTAATACGACCTATTGGAAGTGATCGGTGATCAGTGGCCGGTGGTCAGTATGGCTTCACGGGCACGGACCACTGATCGCTGCTTCACACTTCCTGCGGAGTGGGAGGCGCCGGCGCAGGCTCGCTCTGCGATTCCATCGCCTCGATGACCGCGTCGGCGAACTCGCTGGTGCCGGCCTGGCCGCCGACGTCGCGCGTCCGCTTCTCCTTCACGCGATACACCTTCTCCAGCGCGGCGCGGATGCGGTTGGCGGCATCGTTCTCGCCCAGGTGCCGGAGCATCAGCAGGCCGGAGCGCAGCAGGGCGGTGGGGTTGGCGATGTTGCGGCCGGCAATGTCCGGGGCGGAGCCGTGCACCGCTTCGAAGATGGCGCAGTCCTCGCCGTAGTTCGCGCCCGGCACCAGGCCCAGGCCGCCGACAAAGGCGGCGCACAAGTCGGAGATGATGTCGCCGTACAGGTTTTCCAGCAGCAGCATGTCGTACTGGTACGGGTTGGTTACCAGTTGCATGCACGTGTTGTCGACGATGTGCTCGCCGTAGGTGATCTCGGGATATTCCTTGGAAACGTCGCGCGAGCAGCGCAGGAACAAACCATCCGACAGCTTCATGATGTTCGCCTTGTGGATGGCGTGGATGCGCTTGCGCCCGTACTGGCGCGCGTAGTTGAAGGCGAAGCGCGAGATGCGGGTAGAGGCCTTCTGGGTGATGATCTTCAGGCTCTCCACCACGCCGGGCACGACTTCGTGCTCGATGCCCGAGTACAGGCCCTCGGTGTTCTCGCGCACGATGATCAGGTCGACGTCGGGATAGCGCGTCGGCACGTGGGGAAGATTGCGGATGGGGCGAAAGTTGGCGAACAGCTCGAAACGTTTGCGCAGGGCGACGTTGATGCTGGAAAAGCCGCCGCCGATGGGCGTGGTCACCGGTCCCTTCAGCCCCACCCGCGTGCGCTCGATCGATTCGATGAGTTCCTTGGGAATGTACTCGTGATACTTCTCGTAGGCTTCGGCGCCCGCTTCCTGCGGTTCCCAGTCGAACTTCACGCCGGTGGCTTCCAGAATGCGAACGGTCGCCCGCGCCACTTCGGGGCCGATGCCGTCGCCGGGAATCAGAGTAATGCGATGAGCCATAGAATCCGTTATTCGTTCCTCGTCACTCGTCGCTCGCCCACGACGAAGCGTTTTACGAATTGAGAACCCCGAGTCCCGTGCCGCTCCCCACGAGCGACGAATATCGAGCGAACAGCGGCGGCTACTGCACCTTGGCGCTGCTCTTGACCGGCTTTTGCGGCGGCGGCGCTTCCTTGGTGTCCAGCAAATCTTTCAGTTCGGACATGAATTCCTTCACGTCCTTGAAATCCAGGTACACGGAGGCGAAGCGCACGTAGGCGACTTTGTCGTAACGGCGCAGCCGGTTCATGATCAGCTCGCCGATCTCCGTCGTCTTGCGCTCCCGCTCCGGGGAATCGATGACGAAGCCCTCGGTCTCGTTGACGATCTGTTCCAGCTTGCCCATGGAGATAGGGCGCTTCTCGCAGGCGCGCAGCAGCCCGTTGAGGACTTTCTGCCGGTCGAATTTCTCCCGCCGCCCATCTTTCTTGATCACCATGTAGGGGATCTCGTCGATCCGCTCGTAGGTGGTGAAGCGCTTCTGGCATTTCATGCACTCGCGGCGGCGGCGGATGGATTCGCCTTCCTTGCTCTCGCGCGAGTCCACCACCTTGTCGAATTCATGGCCGCAAAACGGGCATTTCATGCGGAAAATCCGCCGCTGTAGCGGGAAGTTTCATTGTATCAGGGGAAAACGGTGGGGGTACGCCGCGCCGGCACGAGGTGCCGTGGTGATAACGTCGGCGTGAGGCGGGATTTCGAAATAGTTCGACCGAAGAGGTTCACACGAAGACCCCCGATTAGGAGCCTCCGACCTTCGTGTCCTTCGTGGAACCTTGGTGGCCTTCGTGTGAACCGGCTCTCTCGAACTTCACGGCGACCCGCCGGCCAGCCCCGGCCTCTGCTCCTGCCCTCGTTCGACCGCGTGCTCGGCCGCCTGCGACTCGCTGGTCAGGCGGCGCAGCGACACGTGCTCGTGCCGCGCCAGCGCCAGCCCGAGGGGAATCACCGACATAAAGGTCACCAACCACAGCAGCATGCCGCAGCTTACCGCCAGTTCCGGGCTGTCGGAGTAGCCGAAGGTCTGGCTGATGACCGCGATGGTTGCCAGTTGAGAGCCGCCGCCGATGACCGGTAACTGAATGACTCCTCCGGCCACGCTGGCGCCCATCAGCAGGATCACCTCCGGCAGATCGAGACCGGGCAGTCCGGTGTCCGCGGGATAGGCGTGAGTGATTTCGCGGTAAGCGAAGGCCACCAGCATCCAGATGGCAAGCGACAGCAAGGTGCACTCCACCGCCGAAACCCCGTCGTGAATCGCATTCAGTCCAGCGGACAAGGCGCGCAGCTTGTGCTCCGCCTTGGTGCCCGCACTCGCCGAGATGGGCGTAAGTCGCTTGCAAACCCAGCGGGCGATGCCGTCGCCCCGCGCCCACAGCGCCCAGATCAGGCCCACCAGGCCAATCTCCGCCGCGATAAGCGCGTAGCCGGCGATGCGCCACTCGGGATAGGCCTCGCGCATGACCGGCACCAGGAACAGGTCGGCGGCCACGATCAGGGCCACCGCGCCGGTGTCGAAGGCGCGCTCGACGAACCAGATGGCCATCTGCGCCGACAGGGTGGAGTTTTCCTTTTTGGCGATCAGGTAAGGACGGATGAACTCGCCCGGGCGGCCCAGCAGCGCCACGCCGGCAAAGCCCACGTACTGCGGCGAGATGAGGCCGATCCAGGAAGCATTCGGCAGGGTGGGGCGCAGGAAGATTTTCCAGCGGACGGCGCGCAGAAAGTCGGCGGCATACACCAGCAGCACGCCGTAAACCACCATCAGCCAGTTGATGCCTTCCGTGCCGGCCAGAAAGCGCGCCCAGTCGAAGTGCCGCCACTCGCGCACCTGCAGCCAGATCAGCAGACCCAGCAGGACCACCACCACCGACAGCACGAGGATTCGCTTGCGGTTCATCCTTGATGTTCCACACGGACTCGGGGCAGCACGGCTGTTTCTATCCCGCCAACTTACCGGGCCGGCGGGTTGGGGTCAATTGCCGGTGATGGGACGCGATGCAGCCGTTAAGGCGAGGAGGCCGATGGCGCTTTGTCGGGACCGGCGGCGGATTTGGCGCGCTCCGCGAGTTTCTTGCGGTTGTAATCCCGGATGATGCGGCTGACGTAGGCACGGGTTTCGCGGTAGGGAGGCACGCCCCGGTAGTGGTCCACACGCTCCGGCCCGGCATTGTAGGCCGCCAGCGCCTTGGCCACGTCGCCGTGGTAACGCTGCAGCAATTCCCGCAGGTAGCGGGCGCCGCCGTCCACGTTGGCAGCGGGATCGAAGGCGTTGTGCACGCCCAGGCCGGCGGCGGTGCCGGGCATGAGTTGCATCAGGCCTTGCGCGCCCTTGGGCGAGATTGCCTTGACCTTGAAGTCGCTTTCGGCGCGAATCACGCTGCGCAGGAAGTCGGCGTCGAGGGCATGCCTGTCGCCGGCCTGGTCCACGATCTGATCCACCGTCGGCGGCGGTGGCGGCGCCGGCGGTGCGGGCGCGGCGATCGGCCGTCCCGGCTGGAACTCCTGGATCTGGTCGCTGGCGACGTCCACGTAATTGTTGCCGGCGGAAGTGAGAAAGAGCCGCGTGACTTTCTCGCGCACTTCGCGGTGATCGAATTCCAGGGTGAAGCCGTTGCGCAGGACCGCGATGGTCGTGGTCTGCGGCGCACCGGGAGTGTCCGCAGAAAAGCCGGGCAGGGCCAAGCCGAAGGCCAGCACAGAAAGTGCCGAGACCGCGACGGCGAATTGGAATCGTCCCCTCATCTCGACTAAATCGGCAATCGGAAATCGGCAATCGTCAATCGGAAATGGCCACGCCGAGCGCCTGCTCGATAGCCGCGGCCACGCCGCCCTGGTCGTTGCCCAGGGTCAGCTGGTAGCCGGCCTGCTTCAGTTCCTCGCAGGCGTTGCCCATGATAACCGGGACTCCGGCAAAATCGAGCATCTCGACATCGTTGTAGTTATCACCGATGGCCATGACCTGCGCGCGGGGAATGCCGCGGTGCCGGGCCCAGCGCTCCAGCGCGTGTCCTTTGGAACAGTCCCGATTCAGGACGTCGATGATGCACAGGTCGCGCGCCACGTACTCCGTCTTGAGCACCGTCATCTCGCCGCCCATGCCCGCCTGCTGCAGGGCCTCCTGTGCCCGGCGCATCCGCTCCACGGAGCCGCAGAACATGATCTGCACCGGGTCGGTGGTCAGCGCCTCTTCCATGGGAGCAATCTGCGCGATATAGGGGGCGTTCTTCTCCATCCAGCGCGCGATGCTGTTATGAAACTGGTCGGTGCGCTCCACCACCAGCGCGCCCTTGCCTTCGCGGTCGAAGGTCAGCACGGCGCTGCCGCGGAACTCCTCCATGCGCGCCAGCAGCTTGCGCACGGTCGTGGCCGGCAGCAAGTCGCGATGGAAGACTTCGCCCTGGGTGGACCTGGTGACGGCGCCATTGGAGCTGATGAGCCAGAAGTCGAAGCCCAGCATCTCCGCCACAGGCATGGCGAAGGTGTGCCGCCGGCCGGTCACCAGGACGATTTCCACCCCGGCCTGGCGGGCGCGTTCCAGGGCCTTCAGGTTGGCGGCGGGCAGTTGGTATTGCGGATCGAGCAGGGTGCCGTCGATGTCGATGGCGATCAGTCTGATGGGCGGAGTCACTGCCCGTATTCTACCGGGCCATCGGGTCATCTCGCCATCGGATGACCGAATTAACACCTTGGCTGGCTTCGATCACCCGATGACCCGTGGCGAGATGGCCAGATCAGAACCTGACTACCAGTCCCGCCCCGGCAAAGATGTTGTGCTGGCGCTGCGACAGGTCGGCGATGGTAGGGAAGAGGCTGCCGGAGTAAAAGTCCCGGATCTCAATGCGGCCGCCGAGGAAGGGAGCGAACTTGAAATCCAGGCCGGCGGCCATGTCGAATACGCCGGAGGTCGTGCTCTGCGAGGTGCCGCTCGACGACGCCAGTTGCGCGCTCTTGTGAAATCTAGCCCAGCCGCCGCCGACGGCGAAGTAGGGAGAGACGGGAAAGGCGGCCGCAATCTTGGCGCGCAGGCCGGGAGCGATGAACAGGGCCGAGTAGGTGCCGGTATTCAGCAGGGCGGAACTGGAGGTGATTTTGGTGTCCAGCGTACCCATCACGGGCAACTCCGCATACAGTCCCACGAAGGGCACATGGAAGAAGCGCACGCCGATGTTGCCCTCGATGGCCGCGGCCTTGCCCACGGACGCGGACTGGTGGACAGGGAGGTAGCCGCCACCGAGGACGGCGAGATCGATGCTCTGCGCGGAAGCCGACAGGGTCAGCCCCAGGAAGAACAGCAGGAGAAGCAGGTGCTTGCTCATTCGGCATCTCCGAAAACCTGTTGGATGCAGGATCGAAGCATCGGGTCATCGGGCGATCTCACCATCGGGCCATCGGCCCATCGGATGAACCGGTGGTGAGATGACCCGATAACCCGATTCTCCGCGATTTCATCCCAGCAATCACTGGTTCCTCATTTATTCTGTTGCCGCTGTGCGACCCCGTGTATCTGTGACGGCTCGCGATGAGATGGCTGACCCTGTCGAACCTCCGCGAAAGGCAAAAGAAACGCGATGGCTGAACTCCGCAAGAGTATCCGTCGTCCCGCCAAGCTCCTGCGCTTTCGCGTACTGGCGTTCCTCGCGATCCTGGGGCCGGGCTTCATCACCGCCAATGTGGACAACGATCCCGGCGGAATCCTGACTTATTCGCAGGCCGGAGCGAAATTCGGCTACGCGCTGTTGTGGACCCTGATTCCCACCACCATCGCCCTGATCGTGGTGCAGGAAATGGCGGCGCGCATGGGTGCCGTCACCGGCAAGGGTCTCTCCGATCTCATCCGGGAGGAGTTCGGCTTCCGCGCCACCTTCTTCACCATGCTGGTCTTCGGACTGGCGGACCTGGGCAACATAGCCGCCGAATTCGCCGGTATCGCATCGGGATTGGGAATTTTCGGCGTCAGCAAATATCTCACCGTTCCGCTCGGGGCTTTGCTGGTGTGGGCGCTGATCGTCTACGGGCGCTACAAACCGGTGGAACGGATCCTGCTCATCTTCTCGCTTATCTACTTCTTGTATGCGGGTTCGGCCATCATGGCCCGTCCCGACTGGTTCGCGGCCGTGCGCCAGACCTTCATCCCGGAAGTGTCGCTGCGCTCCTCGGAATACCTGGTGATGGTGGTGGGCCTGGTGGGGACCACGATTACACCCTGGATGCAGTTCTACCTGCAAGCCTCGATCGTGGAAAAGGGAATTACCGTCAAGCAGTACTGGCTGAGCAAGTGGGACGTGATTGTGGGCTGCCTGATCACGGACGTGGTGGCCTTCTTCATCGTCGTCTCCTGCGGGGCGACGCTCTTTCCTCACGGTATTCATGAAATCGCCGATGCCGCGGATGCCGCGGTCGCCTTGCGGCCCATCGCGGGCTCGTTCGCCTCCGTCCTTTTTGCCATCGGACTGGTGAATGCCGCGCTACTTTCGGCGGCGATCCTGCCACTGGCGACGACCTACAACATCTGCGAGGGCTTGGGATTCGAGTCGGGGGTGGACCGGCGCGTGTCGGAAGCCCCGGTGTTTTACGGTATTTACACTCTCCTCATTGTTTTCGGCGCCGGCATCGTGCTCATTCCGCGCATGCCCTTGATTAAGCTGATCCTGCTGTCGCAGGTGGCCAACGGCGTACTGCTGCCATTCGTGCTGTACTTCATGCTTCGGCTGGTCAATCGCGCGGACCTCATGGGCGAGTACCGGAACTCGAAGCTGGCGAATGCCATTACCGTCACCACCAGCGTGGTGATGGTTGTGCTCGTGGTGGCGATGCTCTGGACCACACTTCGCGGGGGATAGGCGGCGGCATTCGCGCCCGCCTCTTGCTCCGGCTGCGCGGATGGTTATAATTCCCCGCACTCAGCAGGAGAAGGCATGGCGACTGCAGCGGCACCGTTCGCGCAACTGGCGGCGGAGTTCGAGAAAGAGGGCCTCACCCCGCACAACGCCGAGCGCATCGGCAGAGAACTGGCGCGGACCTTCAACGTGAAGGAAGACGAGGTCGGCATCCTGCGCCTGGAGAAGCAGAACCTGATGTTCGTCTATCCCGCCAAGCTGCACAACGTGGGCAGCATTCCCCTGAACACCTCCAACTCCGTCGCCGTGCGCACCGCCAACAGCAAGCGCGCCGAAGTCATCAACAACTTCGCCCAGACCAAGCACACCAGCGTTTTCGAAGCCATCGAACTGGGCAAGCCCAAGAACCCGGGCGAAGACCGGTCGGACCGCCACATGCATGTCATCCAGAAGTTGATGTCGGCGCCGGTGGTTGGGTCGTCGGGAGCGCTGGGTGTGATCCAGGTGTCGCGCAAGGGTTCCTCCGCGCCCTCGTCGGGGCCGGACTTCACGCCCCTGGACCTGCAAAAACTGGTCGCGGCCGCCACCGCGCTGGTGCGCTGCTTCAAGTAACCGTATCGGCGGGAATCACTTACCCGCAGGAATCACGTAGCCGCAGGCGCCCTCGCCTGCGGTTTGCGGGCTAAGTAAGTAAATGCTTACATTGTCCGTGTAACTCTTTCCGGTAGCATCACTTACCGCTATACAATTCTTTACGCCTGCCTGACCAATCGTTACGAGCCTTTTTCTCGCCCGCCAATCTAACCGGGTAACGCAGCACCAGAGCCTCGAAGGTGATGCAAGAAGTTCGAGGCCGCAGAGGTGACCGATGAAAGGCAGCAGATTCCTACTCACGGCGGGACTGGCAGCGGCATTGGCCGGCAGCGCGATGGCGGCGCCTCCGCAGCGCGGTAACGACGACGACCACGGGCGCGCAACTACCGCCTGGCAGCAGGGCCGGCGAGATCGCGATGGCGACGAGAACCGCGCGCGCCAGGGCGACCGCGGCGATCGTAATCGCGGCGCGTGGAACCAGGGTGACCGTGACGACCGCAATCGCGGCGCGTGGCAGAACCAGGACCGCGACGGCGACCGCGATCGTCGCAACGGCGGCTACTACGGATATCCCAGCAACGGACCCTATAGCGGCGTGTACAACGGCCCGGCGTACGGCGGCCCGGGATATCCCGTGTACGGCAGCAATGGCGGCTACGGCTACGGCAACCCGCAGCAGATCGGGTTTAACGACGGACTGCGCGACGGCCAGAACGACCGCGCCAGCGGCCACAGCTTCCGTTTCATGCAGAACGACAACTACAAGCGCGCCACCGACGGCTATGCCGGCGGCATGGATAAGAGCGCATACCAGCAGGCGTACCGCGACGGCTACATGCGCGGCTACCAGCAGGGCTACCAGGGCGGCGGATACGGCTATGGCTATCCCCGCTAAAGTTCTCGCGCGCTAACCGGCGCGCGAGGATCGCGGATCGAGGCAGGTGATCGAGACGCGGTGACGCAGAAACCCCGCCTTCCTCCAGGGCGGGGTTTTTGCTGTGCTCTCAAGAGAAATGGGTAGGCCCCGGCACGGCGCGGGGCCGGCGGCAACCTGTCGGCGGGAGCTTGTATGTTGCATCGGCAACATTCCTATGTTGTAATTGCAACATGACGGACGCTCTCCCTGCCATCTTCCACCGCCGGGCGGTCAAGGTTTTCGAACCGGTCGAAATCTCCGCCGCCTTCCGCGAGCAGATGCTCGACGCGGCCCGGCACGCTCCTTCCAGTTTCAATATGCAGCCGTACCGTCTCTACTGGGTGGAATCCGCTGCCGGCCGGCGCGCCGTCGCGGAACTTTGCTATGGCCAGAGACCTGCAGCCACCGCATCGGCACTGGTGGTCGCCGTCGCCGACATCGGCGCGTTGCGCTCCACCGCCGATCTGCAGGCGGAGTGGATGCGTGCCACCAACATTGGCCCAGATAAAATACGCAACTACGAGCGTACCGCTCGCCTCGGCCGCATCATCTTCGCGCCCGGGCCGCTCAATCTATTCGGAACGTTCAAATGGTTGGTCTTCCGCCTAATCAATGCCTGGAAGATCGTCGGCCTGCCGCCGCGCTCGCGCCAGGACCTGTTCAAGTGGGCGGTGAAGGGCACGGCGCTCGCCTGCGAGAACCTGATGATCGCCGCCGAGGCCCTGGAACTGAACACCTGCCCGATGGAAGGATTCGACGGCCGCCGGCTGGCGCGCTTTCTCGGCCTGTTGGCCCGTTACCATGAGATCGTCATGGTGATTGCAATCGGCAAGCAGTCGCTCGCGCACCCGGTTCCGCCGCAGTGGCGGCGTCCCATCGACACCACGGTAACCGTCTTATGATCGTCAGCAAGCCTGTCCCGCAGGACATTCTCCAGGATTCGGTGCTCGCTCACATTGCCGCTGCCTACTTCGCCGTAGGCAGGCGGTTGGAGCGAAAGACCGGATGCTCCGCAACCCGCGGTTTCATTCTGAATGCGCTGCGCGACGGGGCCGCTCTCAACCAGAACCAGGTGGCGACGGCGCTCGGCCTGGATCGCACCGTCGTGCACCGCGCCATCAGGAGCATGGTTCGCGAGGGGCTGCTCAGCGAACGAAAGGCCGCCTCAGGGCGGGCCATCGATCTGAAACTGACCGCCAAGGGCAACCGCTACCACGAGCGCCTGATCCAGCAGCGCCGTGCCGCCGACGAGAAACTGCGCAAAGCGCTGCCGCCGGCTGACCGGGAGAGCCTTGTCCGCGTGTTGCGGTTGATTGCGGAGCTCGAGCTTTAATCTTCCGCTGTCGTCCCGCAAGGTCGTCCGACGGGGACCAATTTTCGGCGCTAACCTCTTTCTGCCGCGCCAGTCCAACCCGGCGATGAGCCATACCTCGCGCGAACACACAGGTTTGCCTTGGGCGGATGGAGTACGCCAGGATCTGCGTTACTCCCTGCGCGGCATGCGCTGGAACGCCGGTTTCACTCTGATCGCCGTGTGCATCCTGGGGCTTGGCATCGGCGCCAACGTGGCGGTGTTCAGCGTCGTCAATGCGCTGCTGTTGCGCCCGCTGCCCTTCGCGGAGCCGCAGCGCCTGGTGCGAATCCTGTCGAAGCGCTCCGCCGGCGGCGAATCAAGCCAGACCTATTCCGCCGACGCCTTCGAGCAGCTCCAGCAGCGCACCCGCGCCTTCGAGCAGGTGAGCGGCTACTACGCCTTCTCCGCGCCCGACAATTACAAGCTGCAGGGCAAGGGCCAGCCGGAGCCGGCGACCGCGTTGTTCGTCGCCGGCAACTTCTTTGCGACGCTCGGCGTGCAGCCGATGCTGGGCCGCACCTTCTCCCCCGAAGAAATGGTCCACAACGGCCGCCAGGCTGTGCTGATGAGTTACCTGTTTTGGAAGCGGCGCTTCGCGGCCAATCCGTCGCTGGTGGGACAGACGATCGACCTCAATGGAGCGCCGGTGAGCGTCATCGGCGTGTTGCCGCCAAGCTTCGATTTCGGCTCCGTCTTCTCCCCCGGGGCGAAGGTGGACCTCTACGCGCCCGCCATCATGGATGACATTCGCGACCAGGGAAACACCATGGCGCTGGTGGCGCGCATGAAGCCGGGAGTCAGTCTGGGCCAGGCGCAAGCGGAAGCCGACATGATCTTCCCCGGCCTCGATTTCAACGCCAAGCACCCCAACTGGCGGGCGAACTACAGCGGACGCCTGCTGCGGCTGGACGATTACGTCAGCGGAAAAATCCGCCGCTCGCTGATCGTGCTTTGGGGCGCCGTGGGGCTGATCCTGCTGATCGTGTGCGTGAATCTTTCCAACCTGCTGCTGGCGCGGGCGGCGGCGCGCACCCGCGAGTTCGCCATGCGCAGCGCTCTGGGCGCCTCGCGGGCGCGGCTGGTGCGGCAGTTGCTGACCGAGAGCCTGGTGCTCTCGGCCGCCGGGGCGCTGGTCGGGCTGGCGGTGGCATTTGCCATCACCACGTACCTGGCGCAG